>CAYRMG010000019.1:0-21977 GCA_964425585.1 uncultured Aquifex sp.
ATAGAAAATCACACGTTCAGATGTGATGATAAAGAACTCGGCATATCCGCAAGCTTCGGAGTGGTTGAGGTAAACGAAAGTTTTAAAGATACGACTGAGATACTAAAAAAGGTTGACGAAAAACTATACGAGGCGAAGAAGAAGGAAGACAATATAGCTTATTAAGCCACCATCTTTTTGAATTTAAGGTATTTTCTCAGGAACTTACCGGTATAGGAATCGGGGTTCTTTGCTATTTCCTCGGGTGTTCCAACCGCAACAACACGACCACCTTTCTCTCCACCTTCGGGACCAAGGTCTATGACCCAATCGGCACACTTTATAACGTCAAGGTTGTGTTCTATAACAACTACGGTGTTTCCCTTGTCAACAAGCCTTCTCAGAACCTTTATAAGCTTGTTTATGTCATCCATATGGAGTCCGGTTGTAGGTTCGTCAAGAAGGTATAGCGTTCTTCCCGTGTCCTTTTTTGAGAGCTCCCTTGCGAGCTTTATTCTTTGGGCTTCACCTCCCGATAGGGTGGGTGCGGGCTGACCGAGCTTAAGGTATCCCAGCCCTACATCCTTTAAAACCTGAAGTTTTCTTTTTATAGGGGGATGGTTTTCAAAAAACTCGTAAGCTTCATCAACGGTCATCTCAAGGACGTCCGCTATGCTTTTACCTTTATACTTTATTTCAAGGGTTTCCCTGTTGTAACGCTTCCCTTTGCAGACCTCGCAGGTGACGTAAACGGGAGGAAGAAAGTGCATCTCAACCTTTATAACACCTTCCCCCTGACAGGCTTCACATCTTCCCCCTTTGACGTTGAAGGAAAACCTGCCGGGCTTGTATCCCCTTGCCCGGGCTTCGGGTGTTTGTGCAAAGAGATTTCTTATTAGGTCAAATACTTTCGTGTATGTTGCGGGATTGCTCCTCGGAGTTCTTCCTATGGGGGACTGGTCAACGTTTATAACCCTATCAATGTGTTCAAGCCCTTCAATTCTTTCAACCTCTCCCACCTGTTCGTGAGTTCCGTAAAAATAGTTTTTCGCATACTTGTAAAGAATGTCGTATATCAAGGTGGATTTTCCGCTTCCCGAGACACCGGTTATACATACAAACAGGCCGAGGGGTATCTCAACGTTTATATTTTTAAGGTTATGTTCCCTTGCCCCTACAATTCTTATAAACTTATCTCCGGGTTTTTTCCTTTCTTCTGGAAGGGGTATTTCCTTTCTTCCGCTTAAATACGCTCCCGTAAGGGAGTTCGGGTTATTCTTTATTTCCTCAACGCTTCCCTTTGCTACTATATATCCCCCGTTTTTTCCCGCACCGGGACCGAGCTCTATTATGTAATCCGCGGATTCAATTGTTTCGGGGTCGTGTTCAACCACTATAACCGTGTTCCCTAAATCTCTTAATTCCTTGAGGGTATTTATGAGTCTGCTTGTGTCCCTCGGGTGCAGACCTATTGAAGGTTCATCAAGAACGTAAAGAACCCCCGAAAGTTTTGAACCGAGCTGTGTGGCAAGCCTTATTCTTTGCATCTCACCGCCCGAGAGTGTGGTTGCACTCCTTGAAAGAGATAGGTAATCAAGTCCTACGTTTACAAGAAAGCCCAGTCTCTCAATAATCTCTTTAAGCAACCTTTGTGCTATTATTCTTTCTTTTCCCTCCAGCTTTCTCTCAAGATTTTCAAAGAATTCCTTTGCCTTACCGACGGGCATACGAACTATATCCCATATGCTTTTTCCCTCTATGAGAACCGAGAGGGCTTCCTTTCTGAGCCTTGCACCTTCGCACACGGGACACGGTTTTTCAACGATGTAATCCTCTATCTCCTCCCTTATTCTTTCGCTTTCCTCCTCAAGGAATCTTCTCTCAAGGTGCCTTATGACTCCTTCAAATCCGAAACTCTCATCCCCGTAAAGAACCGCGGTTCTTACACTTTCGGGAAGTTTTTTCCAGGTCGTTCTCGGGTCGTGTCCGAGTCTTCTTATCAGGTTCCCCACGGGAAACCTTAGATAGCTGAAAAGTCCGCTCTCGGTTATCCTTATAGCCCTTACTGCGGGTTTCTCGGGGTCTACGAGGAGCGCGGGGTCCACCTCCCATTTCACCCCGAGACCCTTACACGAGGGACAAGCTCCATAGGGAGAGTTAAAGGAAAAGAGTCTCGGAGATAGTTCGGGAATGGTAAATCCGTGTTCGGGACAAACCATCTTCTCGCTAAATAGTTCTTCCTTTCCTTCTTCAACATCTTCAATTTTCACAAGCCCGTTTGAAAGCTCAAGGGCTTTTTCCAGTGCTTCCAGAAGTCTCGGCCTTTCACTATCCTCAACTCTTAGCCGGTCTACGACAAGCTCTATGGTGTGTTTTTTATTTTTCTCAAGTTTCGGAACTTCTATAACTCTCATAAGCTCGCCGTCTACCTTCACGCGGGAGTATCCCATACGCTCTATTTGCCTGAAAAGTTCCCTGAACTCCCCCTTTTTTCCCCTCACGAGGGGTGAAAGAACCATAACCCTTTTTCCCCTGTATTTCTCAATAATTCTTTCAAGGATTTCGTGAGCGGAGAGTCCCGAAAGTAGTCTCCCGCAATGGGGACAGTAAGGTTTTCCGATGTTGGCCCACAGAACTCTGAGGTAGTCGTAAATTTCCGTGACCGTTCCCACCGTTGAGCGGGGATTTTTTGATGTTGTTTTTTGGTCTATAGCTATAGCGGGGGAAAGGCCTTCTATACTTTCAACATCGGGTTTTTCCATAACACCGAGGAACTGTCTCGCGTAAGAGGAAAGGCTCTCCACATACCTCCTCTGTCCTTCCGCATAAATTGTGTCAAAGGCAAGTGAGGACTTTCCCGAGCCCGAGGGACCCGTTATCACCACGAGTTTATTCTTGGGTATTTCAAGGTCTACGTTCTTAAGGTTGTGCTGTTTTGCACCCCTTATGATAATTCTGTCCATAAGATTTGAATTTAAATTATTCCCTCCTCCCTGAAGGAAAAGTATTCATCATCGGAAAGGATTATATGGTCAAGGAGTTCAAAGCCGAGAATTTTGCAAGCCTTTATTAACCTTTCGGTAAAGTTTATATCTTCGTTTGAGGGTTTTGCTTCACCTTGCGGATGGTTATGGGCTATTATTATGCCGTTTGCGGACAGTTTCACAGCTTTGAAAAGTATATCCTTCGGCTTTGCAATTACCGTATTTCCGTTTCCGAGAGCGACGATTTCATAATCAAGAACCCTGTTGCTGAGGTCAAGATAAAGGGCTATTAGCGTTTCCTTTCTCTCATTTAGCTTATCCTTTAGAAACTCCACCGCTTCTGCGGGGTTTCTTATGGATATTCCCTTTCTCTTTTTGTTTATTCTCTTTGAAAGCTCAATTAAGGCCTTAATCTGGAGGGCTTTCACAAGCCCGAGGCCTTTTACCCTTAAAAGTTCGGGTATATCTTTCCTTTCAAGTTCTTCCCAGCCCATTTTTAACAACTCCCTTGAGAGATTTAAGACATCATATCCCTTTGTTCCCGAGCCTAAGATAACCGCAAGAAGTTCCTCGTCGGATAGAATTTCCGCTCCGAGCTTTAAGAGTTTTTCTCGGGGTCTCAGGTCCTGGGGTATTTCCTTAAGGGAACGGTAAGTGTAATTTACTCTATCCCCAGCTTTTCCCATATCTCGTCTATCTTTTTCTTTACCTCCGGAGACATCTCTATGACCTCGGGCCATTCCCTTGTGTATCCCTCCTCTTTCCACTTTGTAGTTGCGTCAATAATCATCTTACCACCGAATCCTATTTCGTTGGTGGAGTGGTCAAGAACGTCTATGGGTCCTTTGAGGATAATTACATCCCTTTGAGGGTCAACGTTATTGCCCCAAGCCCATAGAACTTCCCCTATATCTTGGACGTTTATCCAGTCGTCAAATACGACTATGTGTTTCTCAAGGGACATAAGCCCGAGTCCGAGGAGTGCATAAGCAACCTTAAAGGCGTGCCCGGGATACCTCTTCTTTATTGATACAAAGCAGAAGTTGTGAAAGCATCCTTCCGCGGGCAGGTGATAATCTACAACTTCCGGGAGGTTGAACTTTATAAGCGGAAGGAATATCCTTTCTGTAGCCCAACCGAGATATTTGTCCTCTTGGGGAGGTCTTCCCACTATGGTGGTAAGATAGTAGGGGTCTTTTCTCATAACTATGGCCTTTACGCGCATCATGGGATACTTATCAACGGGTGTATAAAATCCCGTGTGGTCTCCGAAAGGACCTTCGTCAACCAAAGGGTCTTCGGGGTCAACGTATCCCTCAATAACTATCTCCGCATTTGCCGGATACTCAAGGTCTACGGTAATACCCCTCACGAGCTCTACGGGTTTCTCCATTATTATGCCCGCAAATAAGTACTCATCAACTTCGGGCGGAAGGGGAGCGGAAGCAACGTAAGGAAGGGGGGGCTCACCTCCTATTGCTACAGCAACATCAAGCTTTTTGCCGAGCTTTTTCGCTTTCCAGTAGTGGTGGTTTCCGTCCTTGTGTATCTGCCAGTGAAGGGCAAGCTTATCTTTATCAAGCACCTGAAGACGGTAAAGCCCAACGTTCCTTATACCGCTTTCCGGGTCCTTTGTAATCACTTGACCGAAGGTTATAAACCTCCCCCCGTCCTTCGGCCAGCATTTCAAAATGGGAAGCTCCTCAAGATTTACATTTCCCATAATTATCTCTTCCTGAACCTTCCCCTTTCTCACGAGTTTCGGAATCGCATCGTTCAGTTTTTTAAGCTCCGGAAGTTTTTTCAGCTTTTCAAGGAAGGTTTTTGGAATTTCGGGCTTAAGTATCCTGTATAGTTTCCAGCCTATATCCTCAAGGTTTTCGTATCCGAGAGCCATCTTTATCCTTTTTTCGGAACCGTAGAGATTTGTAATTACGGGAATATCGTATCCCTCCGGATTTTCAAAAAATAGGGCTTTTCCGCCTCCGGGCATCTTACACACCCTATCCGTGACTTCTGTTATCTCAAGAATGGGAGAAAGGGGTTCCTTTATCCTTACAATTTCTCCTTCCCTTTCCAAAGCCTTGACGAAGTCGTGTAAATCTCTATAGGGATATCCCATAGGAGTATTTTAATGATAGCTCCTCACAAGGGAAAGAACTATTAGCTCCCATCCGTTTGCAAGAACAAACAGCATAATTTTGAAAGGTAGGGAAATGAGCTGGGGAGGAATCATTATTATTCCCATAGATATGAGTATGGAGGCCACAACTATGTCTATTATCAAAAAGGGTATGTAAATGAGAAAAACAATCTCAAAGGCGGTCTTTAGCTCGCTTACCATAAATGCGGGTATTAAAACCCTGGTGGGTATGTCCTTCGGAGATTCTAGCTTTTCTTTTGGAATCTTTGCAACGCTCAGAAATGCCTCAAGGGTTTCCTTCCTTGTATGTCTCAGCATAAACTCCCTTATATAACGCTCGGTTCTTTTAAAAAACTCCTCATCACTTATCTCCTTCCTTATATATGGCTTGAAGGCTTCGTTATTGATTTTGTCAAGTGTCGGTTTCATTATGAAGAAGGTTAGAAACAGCGAAAGGGATATAATCACGGGATTCGGGGGAATTTGGGGTGTTCCTAAGGCCTGGCGAAGGAGCGAGAGAACAACCACTATTCTCGTGAAAGATGTAAACATTATCAGTATTGAAGGAACTAAGCTGAGAACGGTCAAGAAAATAAGGAGTCTTATCGTGTCCGCTAAGTTTCCCTCTCCTACCTTTATCTCAACGGGCGGTATCTGAGCAAACAAAAGTGAAACATTAAGAAGTATTATCGGCAACGCTTTCCGCATGCAAAACCTTAACAAAGTTTGAGCTGAAAATTATAAAAAACCTCTTTTCTTTTATCTTTATACTCGCTACGTAAACCTCCCTTGATAGGGGAACGATTTCCTCAACCTTTATATTTTTTCCCGATAGCTTCACAATGCTTCTTCTAAACAGGTAATTAAGAAGTATATAAGTTAGGGGAAGGAGAATAACAAGAACTAAGAAACTCTTTATGAGATACTCTATCACTTTTCTATTATCGTTTCTTCAACCTTCATGCCGAAGTGTCTTCCCGCTTCCTCAACGTATCCGAGAACCTCATCCCCCTCCTTCAGTTCCGAAACCGATACTGGTGTCCCGTCGGGTCTGGTTAACCTGATAGTTTCCGCATTCTGCAGTATACAACTGAGTTTTTTGTTCTCATACCTTCCTTCAATCAGTATCATAGGCCTTCTTTCAACCTTTGCCCTTCCGACGTATGTTACCCGTCCCCTTCCTTTGTAGTCATAAACCATAACCTTATCTCCCGCTTCCAGCTCGCATAAATACTTTGTTTTGTTGTTGGGAACCCTTATATACATATGAACCGCTCCCGCGTTTACCCTGAAAGGACGTGCGGCAACATACGGGTTTTCCTCCGTTTCAGCGTGAACGAGAAACATTCCACCGGAGGAGTTTCCTACAAGCATTCCCTCACCCCTGTGAAGAAGGGATACGGTATCAACACAGACCCTATCCCCGAGGCCGAGGGGTAAAATTCTCGTTATCTTTACCTTTACGAGTTCAAGCTTTTCCCCCTGTTCTCCGACTATCTGTCCCACCTTCTTAATCTCGTTTATGTCTTTTGACTTTAGAACAACACCTTTAACGCCCCTTTCAAGGGTTTGGAGTGCAACCTCCGCCTCTTGGGCATTTTTAACGACCGCGTAAAGTTCCTCCCTTTGGGCTATTAAGTTCTCAAGGGGAATAACAGTCCAATCCGTTGTTTCAACTATAACTTTAACATCGGGCGGATACTTCGCAGCTTTTTCCTCGTCTTCTTTTCCCTTTATTAGAACGTAAACCACATCTTCGCCCAGCTTCAGGTCTCCGTCGGGTGATATTACCGTTATCCTCCCCGCCTTTTTGACCTCTTCAACCCTTCCCTTTTCGGGAATAACAACCGCTGTGGCTCCGGCTTCAAGGGCTACTGAAACGAGCTTTCTATCAAAGGGTTCTATCCAGACCCAGAGTTCCTTCATGCTATTATTTTAATACACGATGGGAAGTCCTTATCTTTTCAGGATTTTCATCTATCCCATAAAGAGTCTTGACCCTATTGAGGTTGAAAGCGTGAAAATATCCGAAAAAGGTGCCCTTGAAGGGGACAGGGTTTTTGCGTTATTTGACGAGGAAAACAGAGTTGTGAACGCAAAACGGGAAAAAAAACTTCACTTAGTGAGGAGCTTTGTAGACTTTGAAAAGGAAATATTTGAGTTCAGTCTTGGAGGAGAGAAATACACCTTCGGTTTTGATGAGATTGAAAGGGTAAACGAGTTTTTTTCCGAGTTTCTCGGATACAGGGTTTTTATGAAGAAAAACGAAAAGGGAGGTTTCCCAGACGATACAAAGGCAAGCGGGCCCACGATTGTGAGCAGAAGCACCCTAAAGGAGGTGGCTTCCTGGTTCAATATAAGCGAGGAGGAGGCGAGAAGACGCTTCAGGGCAAACATTGAGATAGAAGGTGTTCCTCCTTTCTGGGAGGATTACCTGGTGGGAAAGAAATTCAAAATAGGAGATGTTGAAATAGAAGGGGTCAATATATCAAAACGGTGCCCCGTTCCCACGAGAAATCCATATACCGGGGAACCTATGAAGAACTTCGTAAAGATTTTTACGGAAAAAAGAAAGGAGAAAACACCTCCCGATGTTCCCAGGGAAATTTTTGATACCTATTACAGGCTTTGTTTGAACACAAACATTCCCGAAAGTGAATGGGGAAAGATTTTAAGGAAGGGAGACAAAGTTCAGTTCTGAGCCCCGGCTTGGGAGTATTTTTCTTCTATATCCCTTAGGATGTTGTAAACGAACTCTCCTCTATCGTTTACCTTAAATCTATTCCTTACCGCCTGTTTTCCCTTTTCCGCTATCTCTTGAAGTGCATCTCTGTTTTCCATATAGAAAACCACCTTTTCCTCTAAGTCCGCACGGTCCAGAGGTGCGTAGGTTATAATTTCCTCCTCGGGTTTAAAAAATCCCGGAAGGGTTCCCCTGTAATCAACCATCACCGCACTACCCATATACATTGCTTCAAGGGGAATAAAGCTAAGGCCTGTGGGTATTGATTGAGGAGATACGAAAATAGTCAGGTTAGCCGAAGAATAATACTTAAGTAGCTGGTCGTAAGAGCTTACCTTTATTGCCTCGTGTCCTTCAAACAGATTTCCCTGATACTCCCCGAGTATCTTTACCTCCATACCTTCAAGGAACTTAAGAAGATAGACTTTCCTTCTCATCGTTGTGTATGCCACCGTATCGTTCAGTAGTCTTAAGAACTTATCGGGATTTTCCTCCTTCCATTTGTTGAAGGTTTCCTGGGCTTGAGGATTAAAAAGGCCGTATACGTAATTAAATGCGGTAAGAACGTGAACCTCCGGATTTCTGAACATAAACTCACCCGTTTCAAAGAAGAAGGGCATTATATCCTGGGGATAGTTCTGGGATACTGCGTTAACTATTACCTGAGGGTCAATAACGGGACCTACGAATGCTATTTCTATTTCTTTTTCCTCTTCCTCGGGAAAGAGCTTCTCGTTCACAAAGGGGGAAACATAACTCACGTTCGTTATACCCAGAAGATTCAGGCTGTCCGTGTGTTTCAGGTCTGTTATAAAGGCTATGAAATTCTGGGGTTTTTCAACACCCTCAAAGGCGGGAAAGAAGAGAAGCGGGTCATCCACAAAAAAGCTGAGATGAACTATCCCCAACAGGTCGGAAAGTATATACTTCTTTCCCTCTCTTTCCCCCACTATCACACCCGTTGCGTTTACATCCATCAAGAAAAGGGGACGCCATTTTTCAATCTCGCTAACAATCTCTTGAGGGGAACGTTCCTTTAAATCATACTCCCTTACCTCAACACCTTTTTCCTTCAGGTATTCAAGGAGTGCATAAATGTGCTTTGCGGGTGCTCCCAGCTCTCCCGGTCTTAGAAATGCTAATTTCATAACTCATAGTCTATCATACAAACCCTCGGATGGAGCCTTCTTTAGGGTAAACATAAGAAGAATGGAGCCTAAAATGAGCACAAGGGAAACAACCTGATTCCATGTAAGCCCTATAACGGGAAGGGGAGGGGTAACACCCCTGAGAAACTCAAGTAAGAACCTCTCGGTTCCGTAAAGAAACAGATAAAGCGAAAACACAAAACCGTCAAAGGGCTTTTTTCTGTAAATAAACAAAAGAATAAAGAATATCAAAAGATTCCCGAAAGCCTCCATCAGCTGTGTGGGATACAAGGGAACGTATGGAGGAGCTACGGCACCCTTGGGAAATACAACGTAAAAGAAGGGGAACTTATCCGTGAAATGTATACCTACTTCATTACTCGTGGCGTAGGGAAACGGCTTTCCATAACAACAACCCGCGGCGGTGCACCCGAGTCTTCCGAAAAAATGGGCAAGTGCTATGGCGGGAGCTGCTATATCGGCGGTTTTCCAAAGGGGAAGACCGAAGAGCTTTATACCTATCAGCGCCCCTATCATTCCTCCTATAAGCCCCCCGTAGAAGGAAACCCCGCCCTTCCATATGGCTACGTAATCAAGGATGCTATGAAACTCGTAAGGGTGTTCAATTGCGTAAGCTATCCTTGCCCCGATTATCCCGAAAAGAATCGCAATAAGAAAGGTGTTATCAATAGCTCTGGTATTAATCCCTTCCCTCTTTGCAAGCCTTAGAACCAAAATATATGCGATAAGAATACCGAGGGTTACAAGAACACCGTATAGGTTTACCTGCAGCCCGAAAACTGATATAGAGTAAGGAAACAAATTCTGCACCTCCTTATAATTTAATAAGGATAATATGAAGTGGGAGATTAGCAAAACCTTCAGGTTTGAGGCGGGACACAGAGTCTGGAAGCAAAATCTAACCCACGGAAGGGGAGCCCAATTTACAAAGGAAAAACCGATAAACAAGTGTGTAAACCTTCACGGCCACAGCTACGTTCTTGAGGTCACCGTCGGCTCAGACACGCTGAGCGAACAGGATATGGTTATGGACTTTTATCACGTAAAGAACGCCCTGAAAGACTTAATAGAGGAGATAGACCACAGTTTTATAATTGACGTGAACGACCCCATGTATCCCGAACTCAAGAACGTTGCGGAAAAATACGGGGCTTTTAAGATATTCTCCGTTGATTTCTGTCCGACCGCGGAAGCCCTCGCAAAGTTTTTTTACGACTTTCTGAAAAAAAGGCTTGAGGAAGCGGGTCTTCTGGGTGAGGTTAAAGTTGTAAAGGTAGTTCTCTGGGAAACAGCAACCTCAAAGGCCGAATATAGGGAGGAATAATGGGGATTTTAACGTTATTTTTTATCCTTTTTTCCCTTGCATTTTCTATGCCGAAACTCGTTCCACCTGAGTGGCTCTACAAACACCTTAACGATAAAAACATTGTAATACTTGAGTTCGGCAATACCCAGAGTTATCTCCTTGAAGGGCATATCCCCGGTGCAAGGCTTACCGAAAAAGAAGAGTGGAGAGTGATGAACCCCAAAACCGGTGCGCTCGTCAGGAAGAAAGTTCAGGAATATGAAAATATGTTCAGAAAATGGGGAATAAACAACGATACCAATGTGGTTATCTACTACAAGGGAAACACAAAAAACGAGATACTCGGAGCTGTTTACGCTTACTGGATATTTCACCTCCTCGGACACGAAAATGTGGGAATACTTGACGGCGGGTGGAGTGCATGGATTAAAAAGGGATATCCCGTCTCATACGAGGAGCCGACCGTAAAAGAAGGAAACTTTAAAGCACGCTACAACCCGTATAAGGAGGTTAACTGGGAATACGTTTACAAAAATATAGGAAAGATTCCGATAATTGACGGAAGACGACCCGAGTTTTACTTCGGAATAGGAAAGTTTCCGGCTGCAAAAAAATACGGCCATATACCCTGTTCCGTTCCCTTTTCCTGGGAATGGTGGGTAAAGAAAGATGAAGAGACAAAAAAGCTCTACATTGAGTTTCCAAAATACGCAAGGGATTTCCTCAAGAATCAGGGGATTAAAGAAAAGGATGAGGTTATTCTCTTTTGCTTCGGCGGAACGGGAGCAGCGTTCGTTTACTGGGTTATGGACGCTGTAGGATACAAAGGAATGAGGGTTTACGATGCATCAAAAAGGGAATGGGAATACCTTAACCTTCCCCTGAACAGGTATGTTTGGGAAACGTTCAAGGACTGCAGGTTAGACCTCGTAAATCCTGTCAAGTAGTTCGTTGGCCTTTTCTTTATCAAGGTTCTTTAACTTTTTATAAACCTCCCTTGCCTTGTCTATCTTTCCCGCTCTCACATAAGCAACTCCGAGCTTAAAGAGAAGTTCCGGGTCGTTGGGTCTATTCTTTAGCTCTTCTTCCAGTTCCCTGGCAAGCTTTTCAACCAGACCTTCCGCCATTTTGCTGAACGTTCCTTTCCTTCCGAACATAAATCTTTAAGATATTCTCTCGGATATTTTCTTGTAGTAGAGAAACACACCCCTTGATATGTTGAATAGAAAGAGAAAAGTATCAACAATAAGAAGGATAAGGGAAGGCAGGTATATACCCGATGGCGTGAGCAAGAGAGAAAGTATAAATAGCGTATGAACGTAGAAGTTAATCCATACGTGCTTTGGCTTTATCACTTCATGCATTGTTGGGGCATCTTTAACACCCTTTGTTGATAGATGCATCCAGACGAGGAAGGGAATTATCCTATACATCATAGCCATAATTATGCTGAGGGCAAAAAGCCCGAACGTTGTAAGAAATATAAGGAAAAACTTCTCTCTGAAGGGATAATACACAGAAGACATAAAAAGGAAAAACATCGCCAGATACCAGAAGTTTATAAGAGGGTCTCTTATTTTCCTCCTTCTTGTGTAAAGCCTCTCAACGGTGATGAAGGTATAAAGAATAAAGGAAAAGCTGAGAAAAACCTCAATAATCGGATTTCTGGGAAAGATAACATTAGAAACAAGAAGAAGGAAAACGAAAGGAGGTAAATATCTTGTAATTAACCGTGGATATGGTTTTGTCACAAAGAACATCTCAACAACCTGGAAGGATACACTTGCGACAAGAATTGCACTCCAGCCGAGTAGCATAAAACCGAGATGGATATCAAGCAGGTAAGTGTGATTAAAGCCCGCATTGAATACAAGATTAAAAACGAGAAGAGATGCAAACAAAAGACCCGCAAGGAGTGAAAGAAGAGCAAATATAAAGCCCCTCGGTGCATCTTTCAGGTTTTCAACCCTCAGGAGCTTGTAAATCATGTAGGGGACTATGTATAAAAAGCCGACGATGAGGAAAAGATATCCGAGAAGGGTAAGGAAACGGTAATTTAAATAAAGCCCGGATGTAAATAAAAGTGTTCCGAGACTTAATAAAGTGTGGGTAATCGTAGCCTTTCTTAACGGATTTTCTATAGTAGCCCCCGCAACCACGGGAAGCATTTGGAATAAAGCTCCTATCATCGTGTGAGCCATAAAACCTAAGGTAAATAGGTGAACCGCCGGAGTGAGGTAAAAGGTTTTCTTTACATAGCAGAAAAACAAAAAGAGAGAAAACAAGTTAAGGAAGAAAAGAGCGGTTATAAAGAATCGGGCTATTATACTAAAAGGCGGTAAATATAAGAGGTTAAGGCCTCCCGGAATCATACTTCACCCAGTCGGGACATTTTTTCAACCATCTCTTCGGCATTTAGATTCTGGTCGGACATAGGATAAAGTATCTGTTCCTCCTTCATGTTATGTTGCTGGATAAGTATCATAAGGGACTCTCCGAGGGAGAGGAATTCATCCTTATTTTTATTTCTTATGGCCTCTTCCATTCTATTGAGGAGCTCCCTTGCCTGATTATGTTCCATCCTCATAACCTGCGTGGGGCCCATCACTATACCCGTTCTTTCTTCAAATTCGGGAAAGAGAACTTCCTCTTCCTTTTTGAAATGAAGAAGCGTTTTTTCCTTGAACTCTTTAAAGAGTTTTTCCGCATCCTCCCAGTTTCCTTCGGAAACAGCCTTTTCAATTTCCGCATAAACGTTGTCGCACTTTCTGTGTTCCTCCGTGAGATACTGAGTTATGTTCATATCCGAAACCTCCGTAAGTGAATGTTTATTTATAATATATGATATACAATTAAAAGAACTATGTTTATGAGACCTGAAGACCTAATCCTTACAATACCTGCCCTTATGATTGCTGTTATCCTCCACGAGGTTGCCCACGGATGGGTAGCCTACAAGATGGGTGACCCTACCCCGAAGGAAGCGGGGAGGCTTACGATAAATCCCATTCCCCACATAGACCCTATAGGAACGATAATTCTTCCCGGGCTTCTTATGCTTGTAGGTTCTCCTATACTTTTCGGGTGGGCGAAACCCGTCCCCATAAATCCATACAACTTCAGGGATTTGAGAAAAGGTATGTTCCTCGTCTCAATAGCGGGAATAACCGCCAACTTCTCCATGGCACTTTTCTTCGGTGCTATGAACAGAATGCTCAGGGAGATACTTCCCCTTGTTCCTCAAGAAGTTGAAAATTACCTGCTTATTCCCCTTATGATATTCACGACAAAGGCTGTATTGATAAACTTGGTTCTCGGACTTTTTAATGCAATCCCAATACCCCCCCTTGACGGAAGTAAGGCGGTTATGAGCCTGCTTTCCTACAAGTATTGGGAGCTGTTCTACAGGTTTGAACAATACGGCTTCCTTATAATAGCGGTTCTACTCCTTACGGGTGTTCTTCAGAGCTTAATCCTTCCGCCCTTAGTTTTCCTGTATAGACTAATACTCGGATGAAAAGGGATATTAGTTTTCTGCTTATACTTACCGCTTTCTCCCTTGGGGGGATACTTTTTCCCGAATTCTTTAAAAATTTCAAGGGTTGGATAGTTCCGCTACTCACCCTGATAATGCTTTCAATGGGACTCACACTTACACCGGAAGACTTTAAGAACATTCTTAAAAAACCCTTTGCGGTTTTCTACGGAGCATTTCTCCAGTTTACCGTTATGCCCCTTTCGGCATACATACTTTCAAAGATTTTTAGACTACCTCCCGAACTTTTTGTAGGCGTTGTTCTTGTAGGTTCGGCACCGGGGGGAACGGCTTCAAACCTGATGACTTATCTCTCCAGAGGAGACCTTTCCTACTCCATATCAATGACAACGGTGTCAACCTTAAGCTCTCCTTTTTTTACTCCCCTTTGGACATATATACTTGCCGGGAAATACGTGGAAGTTCCTTTCATACCTATGGCTGAAACAACCCTGAGAATTGTTGTTCTTCCCGTCTTAATGGGTATGATTTTTAGATACTTCCTGAAGGAACGTATAAAGCGCGTTGAGTCCTTCCTCCCCTACGTTGCGATTCTTTCAATCTCGTTCATAATAGGGACGATATTTGCCATGAATCACTCCGTTCTCAAAGACATTAGTCTTCTAATAGTCGGTGTGGTTCTAATACATAATATTCTTGGTTTTGTTCTGGGGTATCTCTTCGGTATCCTTGTAGGGCTTGATAGGAAAATGGCTAAAACCCTTTCCATAGAGGTGGGCATGCAAAACTCGGGTCTTTCCGCAGTTCTTGCGATTAAATACTTCTCAAAGGTTTCCGCACTTCCCTCGGCGGTTTTCAGTCTTTCCCAGAACTTAATCGGTGTCCTTCTTTCCTTCTTCTTCAGAAGAGTTTAAATCCTTCGTTATCCTTTTTAAATCAACGTAAGCGTTTTTAAATCCCGCTATTATTCCCATAAGAAAGAAAAAGAACAAACCCCATGGTTTTGTTTTCAGACCGAACCAGTTTTCCATAGCCCAGTCAAACCCA
The DNA here is from genome assembly GCA_964425585.1 of uncultured Aquifex sp. GTDB lineage: Bacteria > Aquificota > Aquificia > Aquificales > Aquificaceae > Aquifex. Next base: position 14,868 of record CAYRMG010000019.1, read on the forward strand.
AAACCCACAAGCAAGCCCGCTATAATCCCGCCGATGACGTTAAGTCCGACCGTGAGGGCTATAAAGTATTTACCGTTCATATATCAAAAATTACCTCCGCTTCGTAATGGTCGTTTTTCTTCTCAACCTTTAGCCTGTGGTAAGTAGCTGCTTTAATAACGAGTTTTGAGGGATGTTTCTCCGGATTGAAAGTTTCCCCCTTCAGTTTTACCTTCACATAGTCCTCTTTAAGCTCCAGAACTTCGCACGCGGATGCTACGAAATGTTTACTCTCGTGAAGAACGAGTGCCTCGTTTATTATATCCGCAAGAAGAAAGGGCATAACGTTGCCCGCTTCTATAACATACTCCTCTTTCGGTTCAACCCTATCTATGTCCGTTATCTCGTTGAATGTGGCAAGAAGTGCCGAACAAAAAAGGGAAGGCAAATCCTTAGCCCTCACCCTTATTCCCGCATCCGCGGTTATATCGTATACGGGTTCGTAATCTATCATGTTTCCCCCTTAAACCTGTAAGGTGAGAATATCTTAAAGAAATCCGATACTTCTCCCTTGTCTATCAGATTCAGGGCTACTCTTGCGGTTACGGGTGCAAGAAGAATGCCGTTCCTGTAATGTCCGCCGTATACGGAAAAGTTATCTCCGAAGTAAAATATCGGCATCTCGTCCGGTGTTCCGGGTCTGAATCCCACCTTCACCTCAAGGAGTTCCGCATCCGAAAGAGAAGGAATGACCTCTACGGCTCCGCTTGAGAGCCTTGCCAATCCCCCGAGGGTTTTTCTGCTGTCAAAACCCGCGTTTTCGGTGGTAGCACCTATGAGAACGTCCTTCTCACGGGGTATTATGTAAGCCTTGCTTGAGTATATCACATAATCCCGTATAGGGGCTTCTACCTTTAGAATTTGACCCTTTACGGGATAAACGGGAAATCCGAAGTGTTCCTTTAACCATGAACCTGTTGCAAAAACATAGTAATCCGCTGTAAATTCCTCAAAAAATGTGTAAACCTTTTCAACCCTGTTTCCCTCCCTCATTATCCTCAGAACATCTTCCCTTATGATTTCCCCTCCCGAGTTTTCAACCGCCTTATACAGCGCTTCCATTAGCTCTTCAGTATCAACGTTCCCCTCATCTCCGTATATAACGCCGTATCTCACCTTATCGGTTATGTAAGGAAATTCTTTAAGAAGCTCACCTCCTTCATAAGAAACAACGTTTTGGCAGTATGTTTTTGTATACTCTTTAACGTTTTCCCTTAACTCTTTTTCCTCCTCCTCCGAGAGGGCTATCCTCAGTATTCCCTGGGAAAAGAAAACGTTTCTCTTTGAAAGGTCTTTTATAATTTCAAGATACTCACTCCATAGCCTCAAACTCTCCGCGGAAAACCTTAGGAAATCCCCCTTAAGACCTTCCGAAAAGGGAGCAAGCATTCCCCCCGCCACCCAGGAAGCTCCTTCTTTTTCATCCCGCACTATAACCTTTACCCTGTGTCCCGCCAGAAGAAGCTCAAGGGCTATTGATAAGCCTATCACACCACCGCCTACAACAAGTATGTCCATACTAACTATTATAGGGAGGACGTTTATAATTATTTACACTATGGGTATAAAGGTAGGTATAAACGGCTTCGGCAGGATAGGGAGGAGTTTCTTCAGGGCATCATGGGGAAGGGAAGAGATAGAAATAGTTGCGATAAACGACCTCACGGATTCAGAGCACCTTGCCCATCTTTTAAAATACGACTCCGTTCACGGGATATTTAAGGGAAAGGTTGAGGCAAAAGAAGATGCTCTGGTTGTTGACGGAAAAGAGATTAAAGTATTCGCTCAAAAAGACCCCTCCCAGATACCTTGGGGAGACCTGGGGGTTGATATTGTTATTGAAGCTACGGGAGTTTTTAGGGATAGGGATAATGCATCTAAGCATCTGAAAGGGGGAGCTAAGAAGGTTATAATAACCGCTCCCGCCAAGAATCCGGATATAACCGTAGTTCTCGGTGTGAATGAGGAGAAATACAACCCTAAAGAGCACAATATAGTTTCTAACGCTTCGTGCACAACCAACTGCCTTGCTCCCTGTGTAAAGGTCTTGAATGAAGCGTTCGGGATTGAGAAGGGATATATGGTTACCGTCCACGCATATACGAATGACCAGAGACTCCTTGACCTTCCCCACAAAGACCTGAGAAGAGCAAGGGCTGCCGCCGTAAATATAGTTCCCACAACTACCGGAGCGGCCAAAGCAATAGGTGAGGTAATTCCCGAACTGAAGGGGAAACTTGACGGAACCGCGAGAAGGGTTCCCGTCCCCGACGGCTCACTTATAGACCTTACGGTTGTTGTAAATAAAGCTCCCTCTTCGGTTGAAGAGGTAAACGAAAGGTTTAGAGAAGCATCCGAAAAGTATAAAAACAGCGGTAAGGTTTACCTAAAAGAAATACTCCAGTATTGCGAGGAACCGATAGTATCCACGGATATAGTGGGAAATCCCCACTCCGCCATATACGATGCACCCCTCACGCAGGTTATAGAAAACTTAGTTCACATAGCTGCTTGGTATGATAACGAATGGGGATACTCCTGCAGGCTAAGGGATTTGGTTATATACATGGCCGAAAAGGGAATCTAAACCCTTCTCCCCTTCCTTCTTAAATCTTCAAGAAACATATAAATTACGGGTAGGCTTCCGAGAATACCCCAAAGTCCCGCAATGAAAAAAGTTTCCCTGAATGCATCGGAAAGTGCGTAAAGAAGCTCAAGCTTATAAAAAAGAGCTTTCGCCTTTTCTTCGGTTATCCAGAGGAGAAAACTGAGTTTTTGAATAAAAAGAGAAACAATGTGATAGTTTTGTATTTCCGTAGTTCTGTCAAGATTTTCCCATAAACTTCTCTGAAGGTCATTCGTTGCAAGTGCTGTTCCGAAAGAACCTCCCACAAACCTTATGTAATGCATAAGGCTCACTCCCAAGGTTGTAAACTCTCCCAGTTTCTTTAGAGCAAGATTCGTAACGGGGGCAAAGAAGAATCCCAGACCTACACCTACCGCTATCAGCTTTATTGAGGCATCCCAGGAAGGTGTAAAGTAATTAAATTTCGGAAGAAAATAAAGACTTGAAAATAGATATAAGGCTACCGCAAAGTATAGGGGAATCCTTTCAGAGAGCTTATCGCTCAAGATACCCGACAAGGGGGATGAAATCCCTACAGCGAGGGCAAGGGGAAGTATGTGAAGTCCCGTCTGGAAAGTAGTAAGACCCTTTAGGTGTTCAAAGAAGAGGGGAATTAAGTAAAATACTTGATACATTGAGAAACCCAGAAGAAGGCAGTAAACGAGAAAAGCTATAACAAACTCCTTTATCCTGAATATACGGGGGTCTATCAGCTTATTTTCGGAAATCATCTCCGAGATAAGGAAAAGAAGGAAGGATATAATGCTCAGGAAGGTAAGCTTTCCTATGAACTCCGACGAGAACCACCCGTATTGTTGACCTTTTGAAAGAACAATGAGCAGGGAAACCGTGGAAAGGGATATAAAAAAGTAGGAAGGAAAGTTAAGCCTTATCTTATGGGAGGGTTTGTGTTCCGGGAGAAAAAAGAGTGCGTAAACGAAGTTTATTATTCCTATGGGAACGTTTATATAAAAAACCCATCTCCATTCTATATGTTCCGTAATCCATCCCCCGAGCGTGGGTCCCAGTGCGGGGGCAAAGCTCACACCGAGTCCGTATATACCCATGGCAAGCCCTCTTTTCCAAGGAGGGTATGAGGTAAAGAGCATAGCTTCCGCACTCACTATGATGAGGGACTCTCCGAAGCCTTGAAAAACCCTCGCCGTTATCATCCACGCAAGTGACTGGGCATTTCCCGCAAAGAAGGAAGCGGTTGTAAAGAGAAGTAAACCCGAAAGAAAAACCTTTTTAAGCCCTATCTTCGTCTCAAGCCACTCAACGAGAAGTATTGCGGTAGCCGCCGCGGTCATGTATGCGGTTATCACCCATTGAACTCCGTAGAGGTCGGTTGACAGGGGAGCCATAAGTTTCGGAACAATTACGTCAACGATAGTTGTATCAAGTATGGCCATAAACACCCCGACAAGAAGGGAAACGGTGAGTATAACCCTCTGGGCGGGTGTAATCTTCTCATAAAGCTCGCTCATTTCTCTCTCCTTATCTCAACCTCTCCACCCATACCCACCCGAAGAAGTTTTAAATCTCCCTTAGTTATCCTTATCTTTACGGGTATTCTCTGAACCACCTTCGTAAACTCACCGGCGGATACATCTCTCGGAACGAGTGCAAAAGTCGCGGCGGAAGCAGGAGAAATCTCTTCAACAACTCCTTCAAAAACCTTATCTGGATAGGCATCAAGACGTATGTATGCTTTACTCCCCTTCTTAACGCCTTCAAGCTTCGTTTCTTCAAGGAGAACCTCTATATAAAAACTTTTAGGGTCTATTAAGGCAAAAGCAGGTTTTCCCGCCTTTACAACATCCCCCTTGCTTATAAATCGCTTGGCTATTACGCCATCAAAGGGAGCGGTTAGACGGGTATCCCTCAACCTCTTCTTCGCTATATCCCTTTTTTTCTCAAGGGCTTTAATCTCCTCGGAAAGGGAATCTATCTCTTTTCCCAGCTCCTCAACACTCTTGAAAGCATTTTTTACAAGCTCTATCTTTTTCAAAGCTTTTTTATAAGAAATTCTTAACCCCTCAAGCTTCTTAATTAGGTATTCCCTTTTCTCAATTAAGGCCTTATACTCCGTATCAATACCTTCATACTTTCTTCTCGGGACAAGTCCTTCCTCAAAGAGCGTCCTGTATCTTTCTCTATCTTTTTTCAAGAGCTCAAGCCTTACATTTATTTCCTCAAGTTTTTTTCTTAAAGCTTCCATTTCTTTCTTTACTTCCAAGGCTGAGAGATTCGCACTCTTTAGTTTAATCTTCAGCTCCTTTTCAATTTTTTCCCTTTTTATTTCAATAGCTCTCTTTTTTTCCCTCAAAGCGGATAATTTTTTCTCAATGCTTTTTAGTTCAAGCTCATAATATTCAGGGTCAAGAACGGCCAAAACCTCACCCTTTTTTACAAAACTGCCCAAATCCTTATAAACCTCCGATACCGTTCCCGAAACGTTAAAGGAAAGGTAGGAAAGCCTGTCCGCTTTGACGAAAACCGCATTGCTTACCGCATACTCCGTTCTATGCTTTATCCATAAAAATGCGTAAACCGAGAAAGCTAAGGTTATAAAAATGAGAACCAAAATCCCGAAAAGCTTCCTCATAGCTCTCCTCCCAGTAATCCCGAAGCGCTAAGAAGCCTTAAGTAGTTTTCAAAAATCTCGTATTTAGCAAGAACGAGCCTTTTTCTTGCAGCTGTAAGCCTCGCTTCCGCTGTTATCAGGTCTGTATGGGAGATAAGCTGATTCTTATACTGTCCCAAGGCTAACCTGTAGTGTTCCTTTGCGTATCTCAGGGCTTCCCTTGCAACTTCCAATCTTACACGAGAGTTTTTTAGCCTTTCATACGCCGTTTTTACCTCAAGCTCTATTAGCTTCTTTAAATCCTCAAGCTCGTTAAGAAGCTTTAAAACAAGCTCTTCTTTTGCCTTCATATCGTAGTAAGGCATTATTCCCTTAAAGTTTGCAAAAACTCCGAAGGAAAAGGTAGTGATACCCTTTGGTTCAATAACGGGATTTCTATCGGTATAGTCGTATGAAACTCTAAAGAAAATACTCGGCAAAAACTTTCTAAGACTTATACTTCTTTCCTTTTTCGCAATTTCTATTAACTTTTTATAAATTTTTATTTCTTCTCTTCTCTCTAAAGCCCTGTTTATATATTCTTCCAAAGGCATCAATCGGAGATTTATCTGGGGTTTTTCAAGTTTTTTTAATCTATGTTCAGGGATACCCGTTAACCTGCTCAGGTTAAAGAGGGCTATTCTGTAGTCGGATTTTGCCTTGCTCAGATTTGCCTTTACCTCCGAAAGCCTTACTTTAGCCTCAAGAAGGTCGGCAAAGGCAACAAGTCCCTTTTCGTATAATGCCTTTGCAAGCTCATAATGGGAATTAACAGCTTCCAGCTCCTTTTTGTATACCTCAATAATCTCTTTTGCCTTCAGGAGTCTGAGGTATGCTACACCGACTTCAAGTAGCAATGTCCTTTTTTTCTTCTCATACTTAAGTTCCTCAATACCTTTTTTATCTTCCGCTATTTCTATAATTCTTTCTCTGCTCCCGAAGTCGTATATTAGTTGTGTGATACTTGCGGAAAGGATTTTATACTTTTTTTTTGAAAACGCTATATTTACGGGAAAATTTATTTCAAATTTCTGTTTTTCATTTTGAAAATTTTGAGAATAATTTACGGAAATTTCGGGAAGATATAGATTTTTAAAGGCTTTAAGCTCGTAATCCGAGGATAAAACAGCCTTTTTTTGAGCTTTCAACGAAAAGTTATTTTTTAACGCCTCACGCCATAAATCTTTTAAATCAAGGGAAAAAGATAAGGATACGAGTAGAAGAATTATTAACATTTTACTCCCTCCATTATCCTCTTGAGTCCCCGTTTTACGTAATTCTTTACAAACTCTTTTTTCCTCTTTTCCCTTATTATGTATTCAAGGACAACCTGTCTTATGAAGCCGAGGATTATATCGCTGAGAAGTTCCTTTTCCTCACTTCCGAGAAGCTCCTTTATACCTTCCTTTACTTTGTGCGTTTTCTCAAAGTAAAGCTCCCTGAAATCCTCACCGCAGGAAATGGTCTGAAAGAGGAATATGTTCACTATCTCCCTCTCATCGTGGAGCTTTTCAACAAGCTCAAGTATAAAACCCTCAACCGCTTTACTTCCTCCCTTTTTCTTCCATCTTTCCAGACCTTCCATTATGTCCTTGTGTATTTTTTCTATAAGCTCTTTGAACACTTCTTCTTTACTCTTGAAGTGAAAGTAAAAGGCTCCCTTTGAGAGTCCCGCACTTCTTACAATTTCCTCAACACTTGTCCCGTAATATCCTTTTTCCGAAAATAACCTTTTGGCGGAAAGAAGGAGTCTTTCCTTTGTTTCCACGTTATTAAGTTTACATACCGACCGGTCGGTATGCAAGGGAGAAATAATTTT
>CAYRMG010000020.1:0-21310 GCA_964425585.1 uncultured Aquifex sp.
CTACCTCCCTCTTTTATAAGAACCCCATTAAGACCGATGTTTATTATTTCCTCAGCAACCACCTCGGGAGGTATATATCCGCCTCCGATAATACCCCTTATGACTTCCTTTAAAGCTCCAACAAGGGCGTAAGAGAGAATTTCCGTATTTACATCCCTCACTATTCCAAGAGCTATTCCCTTATCAAGGGAATTCTTTACGGTTTTTCTCACATCTTCAAAAAACTCGTCAACAACCGAAAAAAGTTCAGGGTCGCAGTTCTTGTTCAAAACAATACGAGCAAGTTCCCTTTCCCGAAGGGCGTAATCAATAACGTTTATAATGTTTTCCTTAAGCTGCTCAATGGGGTCTTTTCTTAGGTCTATAACCTTAATTCTTTTCTTTAGTTCCGTTATAACTTCCTTAAGAATTTCCTTGAAAATTTCCTCCTTGCCTTTAAAGTAAAGGTAAAAAGTCCCCCGTGCTACTCCTGCTTCGTCTATTATATGGGTAATCTGGGCGTTGTGAAATCCCTTTTCCGCAAAAACCTTTTTTGCAGCTCTCAGAAGCTTTTCCCTTGTCTGAACTGACATGTCAGTCTAATAATCTTTCTGATGGATAAGAATTTTATGATGAAAGTCATGAAATTAAAATTGCGTTTTTTAACGTTAAAATGTTCCTTATGAAAAAGAACCTATACCTGCACTTGGTCGGATTGGTTATGCTAACCCTTCTATCCCTTTACGCCGTTTTTAAGTATCCCGTAAACTTGGGTCTTGACCTAAAGGGGGGAATAGAGTTCGTCCTTGAACCGGATTTTAACGTAGCTTTAAAGAGGGAATACGAAAGCCTCGCAAGGAGAATAAGGGAAGCTCTCGGGGAGTTTAACATCCTTGAGGTTTACGTTGAAAATAACGCCGTCGTAATTGAACTACTTGATAAAAATGACATTGAAAAAATAAGAAAAAAGGTATCGGAACTTAATCCGGAGCTTACGGTTGAGGCGAAGGAAGAGAAAATTTACGTTAAATTTACGGAAAAGTATGTTTCCCGATTAAAGGAAAGCATAGTAAACCAGAGTATAGAAATAATAAGGAATCGTATTGATAAGCTGGGAGTCACTCAACCTATAGTAAGCAGAGCGGGAAAATACAGGATAATTGTTGACCTTCCCGGATTCCTTGACGTTGAAAGAGCCAAAAAGATAATAGGGAGCACAGCTTCTTTAGAACTACGACTTGTTGTAGACTCATCTCCGTCAAAGAAGGAGCTTGAAGAGAAATTAACAAGGGATACGGAAATTCTCCCCTCGCGGGATGGTAATGAATGGTTTCTGGTTGAGAAGGTTCCGGTGATAACGGGTAAGGATTTAAAAACCGCCTATGTGGGTGTTGATGAATTCGGTCAACCCGCGGTTAATTTTGAACTGAAAAGCGAAGCGGCCGAAAAGTTCGGAGAGTTCACTCAAAGGAATATAGGAAGGAGGCTCGCCATTGTTCTTGATAACAAGGTGGTTTCAGCCCCTGTAATAAGAAGTAAAATATCCGACAGGGGACAGATAACGGGTAATTTCACAGCTCAGGAGGCGAGGGACCTTGCTTTAATCTTGAGGACCGGAAGTCTTCCCGCTCCCCTTAAGTTTTTGCAGGAAAAAGTTGTAGGACCTTCCCTCGGTAGGGATGCAATAGAGCAGGGTATAGAGGCGGGAATAATAGGAGTTATACTCCTATCCCTCATACTTGTTGCACGGTATAAAACCGCAGGTATCACCGCAAACCTTTCAATACTCCTTAATGTTCTTTTCCTGCTTGCCGGAATGGGTGTTCTCGGGGCTACATTAACGCTCCCGGGAATAGCGGGAATAATCCTGAATATGGGTATAGCGGTAGACTCAAACGTTCTTATCTTTGAAAGGGTAAAGGAGGAACTAAAACTCGGAAATACCCTTTCCAAGGCTATAGACTTAGGTTTTAAAAGGACGCTCAGCGCGGTTTGGGATACTCACGTAACCCTTCTCGTTGCTTCTGTTATACTCTTTCAGTTCGGAAGCGGGCCAGTTAAGGGATTTGCTACAACCCTTGCCATAGGAACTATAGCAAGCTTTATATCTAACGTCTACTATGCAAAAGTTTTCCTTGACTTACTTCACTCAATGAGAATTTTAAAAATATGAAAATTATTGCGGAGGGAAAAACCATGGGGAGAGTGTTAATACTGCTTCTCTTTACATTTATTTTTTCATTTCCCATGAACCTCATAAAGGTTGAAGAAAACTTATACATGGTAAGGGGGAGAGATGGACTTCCCTCAAAGGAAAACAGGGGCTTCATCTCAAACGCCTTCGGTATTCTTACTAAAGAGGGATGGATTGTTATTGATTCCTTAACGAACCCTTCCCTTGCAAAGGAGTTTATAGGAGAGCTAAAAAAGGTTTCAAAAAAGCCTATACTTTTCTTAATTATTACCCATTACCACCTTGACCACTGGTATGGGGCAAAGGCTTTTAAGGAAGAAGGTGCTAAGGTTATCGGACACATAAACCTTAAAAAAGTTTACGATACGGGGGAAGCCCATCAGGTTCTTGAAACTCAAAAGAAGATATTTAAGGAAGTTCTTAAAGATGTAGAACTCGTTCCGCCCGACATAACGGTAAAAGATAGAAAGGTGCTGAAGGTCGGAGAAGAAGAGATAGTTATATACGCTGTCGGTCCCGCACACACCAATACGGATCTCGTAATAATGTGGAAAAATAGGAATATTCTCTTTGCGGGAGACCTCGTTTATAAAAATCGGATTCCCTTTATGGGTGATAGGAATTCAAGCTCTAAGGGGTGGTTGGAGGTTCTTAAATGGATTAAAACGCTAAAACCGAAGTTAATTCTCGCGGGGCATAACTATCCCCTTGACATTTCGGCTGTGGATTGGACATACGCATACATAAAGTTTGTTCGGGATAAAGTAAAGAAGCTCAAAGATGAGGGATACTTCATAGACGAAGTAATGGATGCATTTAAGGGAAATCCCTATGAGAAAGTGAAGATGTATGATGCATTCCACAGACAAAACGTGTGGAAGGTTTATAACGAATTAGACCTGGAACTTTAAGATGAAGGGGATACTTTACTTTGACGGGGCTTCTCAGGGAAATCCGGGAAAGGCGGGAATAGGAGCTGTTCTTATTATCGGAAAAGAAAAGTATACCTTTAAGATGCCTATAGGTGAAAAAACTAGCAACCAAGCGGAGTATTTAGCCCTCATAGCGGGAATGCTATTGGCAAAGAGAAAGAATGTAAACTATCTAACGGTTAGGGGGGATAGCAAGCTCGTTATAAACCAGATGAAGGGTAGCTTTAAGGTAAACGATAGGAAGTTAAAAAAACTATACAGAAAGGCAAAGGAGCTTGAAAGAAGCTTTAAAAGCGTAAATTACGAGTGGATTAAAAGGGAGGAGAATAAAGAAGCGGATAAGCTTGCAAATGAAGCTTTAAAAACTTATCAAGGAGGTAGTTATGGACGCGGTAGAGAAGAAACTTTATGAGCTTTACGAAAAGGCTATAAATTACGAACCGTTAAATAAGGAAGAAGCCCTTTATATACTTAACGTTGATGACCTTTACGTTCCCTTTCTCGTTCATCTTGCCCAAAAGATAAAGAAACGCTTCTTTCCGGAAAATGAAGTAGAGTTTTGCTCCATAATTAACGCAAAAAGCGGAGCGTGTTCGGAGGATTGCAAGTTCTGTGCCCAGTCAAAGTATTACAAAACACCAATAAACGTTTACAATCTTGTTCCCGTTGATGAGATGGTGGAAGGTGCGATAAGGGGTGTTGAATACGGAGCAAACAGGTATTGTATAGTCCTGAGCGGAAAACAGGCCACACCCCAGGAGGTTGAAAGGATAACGGAAGCGGTAAAGGAAATAAAGAGAGAGGGAATACCTATAAACGTGTGCGTATCCGCCGGAACACTTGATGAAGAAAGCCTAAGGAAGCTGAAGGAGGCGGGTGTAAAGAGGATTAACCACAACCTTGAAAGTTCAAGGAACTTTTTCAGAAACATAGTTACAACCCATTCCTGGGAAGATAGATACGAAACCATAAAGAGAATTAAAAAGGTAGGCTTATCAACCTGCAGCGGAGGAATATTCGGTATGGGAGAAACGAACGAAGACAGGGTTGACCTTGCGCTCACCTATAGGGAGCTTGAGGTAGATTCAATTCCCCTTAACTTCCTGATGCCCATAGAGGGGACACCTCTCCAGAATGCTCCCGGTGTTGAAGTTATGGAAGCCTTGAAAATTATAGCGATGTTTAGATTTACAAATCCGAAGGCGGAGCTAAGACTTTGCGGAGGAAGGGAACAGAACCTTAGGGATTTCCACGGAATGGCTACATTGATGACAAACGCACTTATGGTGGGAGGATACCTAACAAGAGCGGGAAGGGATATAAAGAAGGATTACAAGCTCCTTGAGGACTTAAAGGCAAGGAGGAAAGTAAGCGTTGAATGAAGTTTTACCTTGAAGAGAACCTTGAAAAGTTAGCGCGGTGGCTCAGGTTTCTGGGCTACCCCGCCTATACAATAAAAGGGGAAGTGAATCCCTCAAAGATTAAACCCGACGGTGTATTCATAACAACTTCAAGAAAATGGTATGAGAAGCTAAAGAAACAAGGTATAAACGTATTCCTCGTTCCCCGCCACGATTTTGAGATACAGCTTTGCAGTGTAGTAAAATATTTTAACCTCAGAAGGGAGCTTTTGCTGAATCTTTGTGCCTACTGCTCTTCTCCATTAATGAACCTCGGAAGGGAAGAGGTAAAGGGAAAGGTTCCGAAAGGTGTTTACGAAGAGGGTGAAGATTTCACGTTATGTCCTAAATGCGGAGCCATTTTCTGGAAAGGGTCTCATTACAGGAAAATGAAGAAGAAACTGGAAGAGATTCTAAAGAAGTGCTAAAACCCTTTCCATTTCCGCCTTAGTTCTTTTTTCTGTAACCGCTATGAGCGTTGTTTTTTCAAGAGGATAAAATTTATCAAGGGGAAGTCCGAGGATAACTTTTTCCTTTAGAAGCTTTCTGTAAATCACGGGAAGGTTCTCATGTCTTACGGGAAACTCCCAAAGATGTCTTCCTTCAAATACTTCCTCAAATCCCTTCTCAAGTAGCTTATTCTTAAAGAAATAGGCCTTGGAAAGGCTTTGGAGTGCTACTTCTTTTAAGCCTTCTTTTCCGAGTAAAACCATATAAAGGAGATTCGCAAGAGCCATTAAATTCTGATTCGTGCATATGTTTGAGGTTGCCCTTTCCCTTCTTATGTGCTGTTCCCTCGTCTGGAGAACAAGCGTAAAAGCCCTTTTTCCTTCAAGGTCCTCACCCATACCGACCAGTCTTCCGGGCATTCTTCTGACGTATTCCCTTTTTGTTGCAAAAAAACCGACATAAGGACCCCCGAAAGATAAGGGAACACCCATCTGCTGACCTTCCCCTACGACTATATCGGCACCGAAGTGAGAAGGGGGTTTTAGCAAAGCAAGGGCTATCGGGTCCGCAACAACTATAAACGGAGCGTTGTAATGCTTTGAAAGTTCTCCTATTTCCTTTAGCGGTTCTATATACCCGAAAAAGTTAGGGTATTGGACTACGAGTGCGTGAACTTCGTTTTCTTTAAGAACCTTTTCAAGTTTATCTAAATCCGTTGTCCCTTCTTTTGTAAAGCCGACCTCAATTACCTTGTCCTTGTATCCCTTCAGGTATGTCTTTACGACCTCTCTGTATAAGGGATTTACAGTTTCGGAAAGGACTACGGTATCCCCCTTTCCCCTTATGGCTCTTGCCATAAGAACCGCTTCCGCTGTTGCGGAAGCCCCGTCATACATAGATGCATTCGCTACATCCATTCCCGTGAGTTCGCATATAAGGGATTGATACTCAAATATAGCTTGAAGTGTTCCCTGGGACGCTTCCGCTTGATAAGGAGTATAGGGGGTTAAAAACTCACCCCTGTTTAGAATCTGCCATATAACCGACGGAATTATCCTATCGTAAGCACCCGCTCCTATGAAATAAAGGGGAACTTCTGTCCTTTCACACGTTTCTTCAAAGAGTCTCCTTAACTCTTCTTCCGAATGGGGGTCGGGGAGATTAAAATCTTCCGAAAAGAGCTCTTTGGGAATATGGGAAAATAAATCCCTTAAGCTTTTTAGTTTAAGTTTTTCAAGAATCCTTTTTACTTCCTCTTCCGAGTGAGGAATGTAGCTCACCTCTTTTCCTCGTAACCCAGATTTTCTTCATCCACGTTTTCAAGGCTTTCAATAATTTCATCCGGGCTTTCTTCTTCTTCCTCTTTTATTTCCGCTTCCTCTTCTTTTTCTTCTTCCACTATCTCCTTCAGGTATTCCGCATAATCCTCCGCGGTCATAAGGTCTTCAACCTCGCTCGGGTCCTTCATCTCAACAACAGCTATCCATCCCGCTTCGTAGGGGTCATCGTTTATTATGCCGGGGTCATCTTTTAAGTCCTCGTTTACCTCAATAACCGTTCCCGTTACAGGTGCGTAAACTGGAGCCACGTTCTTAACTGACTCTACGTTTGCGAGCGTATCTCCCGCATCCACTTCCGTTCCTTTCTCCGGCAGGTCAACATAGACTATGTCCCCCAGCTGTTTCTGAGCGTAATCGGTTATACCTATTTCGGCAAAGCCGTTTTTTATTCGCACCCACTCGTGCTCTTTTGTATAATATCTGTCCCCCTTAACCAGGTAGTTATCAACGAATATCTCTTCCATCCCTTCACCTCCATAATAATTATCCGCCGCTCACGGGAGGAATTAAGGCAACCCTATCACCCTTCTTTATCTTAAAATCATCATCCACGTATTCCTCGTTTACAGCAAACTTTACACTTTCAAGAATGCTTTCTATTTGGGGATATTTTTCCTTCAGAACTTCCTTTAACTCTCTTACGCTTCCCTCAAAATCCAGCATTTCCGAGCTCTTCCCGAGCTTCTCCTTTAAAATGGAGAAGTATCTCAGCTCAACCATGGGAAAAATTTAGTATAACCCTCAGTCGTAAACTATTCCACCGCTCAATAAATGTCCCAATAGTCCGGTCATATTGAGATAAACCTTATCAAACTCAAGTCTCCAGTAATCCCCTTCCTTCTCAAGCCTTCTTTCCTTTATCTGTATATGTTTTGAGGTTTTGGAAAGCAGTTCAAGGAGTGCAAGTGCATTTTCCTTTTTTCTGAACTTGCAACTGAAAGTCCTATAAACCTTATGCTCCTTTTGAAACTGTTCTATAGCGTCAAAAAGACCATCTATAAATGCTTTACCCAGTTCCTCATAAAGGTGTTCCGTTCTCTCAAGTCCTTCCTCAAGCATAAATAAAACGAGTCTCAGTATCCTATTCGTGTAATACTCGGGGGGAAGCTGGAGCATATTTTTCGCATTTAACTTTATATCCATAAGGTTTGCATAGCTCGTTATATACTTAGCCCTTTTGTTTCGTTCACTGTCTTCTTTAAAAACAACTCCTTCCCTTCCCTCCTCATTAAACCTTTTCAAAATTTCTTTAATTTTTTTTATATCCTCCTCGGAGGAGGTAAATTTCCCGAGAATCTGAACATGGGGAAGATTGTATTTTTCTATTAGTTCCATTTTTTCTTCATGGCTGAGAAACTTGAGTTCGTTCTTTTTCATAAAATCAAAGACGAAAAGCTGAACATCTTCCTTTACAAAGGGAGGACTTTCCTCTATATAGGGATTTTCGGGCCCTGCCACTTCCGCACATATTACGAGGTCTGGATTTTCATCAAGTATGCGAAGGTCTATTAAGTCCGGAAGTCTGTCGGTTGTAAAGGGGCAGATAAAACCTCCCCTTGAAAGTGCGTAATAGTTATCTCCGTATTTAAATATCCTCGTGTTATAACCGTCAACCTTTTCCTCAACCCAGAAAGGATGGTCAAACTGCTCTTTTAGCCCCGTCTCCAGCATAAATATCCTTCCGATATGGGGATATCCCCATACGATGAAGTCTTTAAATATTACTGTTCCTCTCGGTATATCCTTATGGTCGTCGTTAAATCTCAGATACTCAAGCCCGAAAATCTCTTCACTTCTTACCCTCTTTTTCTTCAGAGCTTCCTTTACCGTCTTGGAATCTATCACTTTATTTAGGATAACACAATCAGGACCTTATGAGTGAATACCAAAGCATCAGTCCATCGTGGGAACCGAGTATATCCTCGGAAGCCCTTTCGGGGTGAGGCATAAGACCGAAAACGTTTCCCTCCTTGTTCATAACCCCCGCTATATTTGAGACCGAACCGTTCGGATTTACATCGGGTGTTACGTTTCCCCTCTCGTCCGAATACCTCAGAAGGATTTGTCCCCTCTCTTCCAAAGTCCTAAGCTCTTCCTCGGGAACGTAATACCTTCCATCGTGGTGTGCTATGGGTATCTTGAGAACGTCCCCTTTATCAAGGGCTTTTGTGAAGGGAGTATTGTTATTTTCAACCCTAAGATAGACCCACTTACATACAAAACGCATATTCAGATTCGGAAGAAGGGCCCCGGGAAGTAAATGAAGTTCCGTAAGAATCTGAAAGCCGTTGCATATACCGAGAACGAACTTTCCCTTCTGGGCAAACTCGTAAACCGCTTCCGCAAGGGGTGTTCTTGCGGCCAATGCACCCGGTCTCAGATAATCGCCGAAGGAAAAACCCCCGGGCAAAATAACGCAGTCAAACCGCGATAGGTCTCTCTCTTCCCAGTAAACGAACTCAACCTCTTTCTCAAGGACATCCCTAATAACGTAATAGGTATCGTAATCACAATTAGAACCGGGAAATACACAAACTCCGAACTTCATTAAGCATAATTATATGGGAAAACGAAAAGAGAAAATTGATGACAATTCACTAAAAAAATATATAATTAATATTGAAAAGCTATTAAGGAGGTGGGAAATATGGGGTCTGTAAAGCTTCCCAGAGAAGAGTGGGAAAAATACTTTGATAATGTATCAAAGAACCTTCCCGCTGTTGAAGCCCAACTTGAGGTTGTCAGCAAAGACGTAGGAGACCAGATGGAGGTTGAATACTCTCCGCTTCTCGGACTGGCTTATGACCCGAAAGATGATGTATTTGAAATTCAATTCAAGGAAACCCACGACCACTTAATTCATCACCCTCAGGAGATTTACGTAATAGAAGAAGACGGAAAAATGACCTCCCTTGAGATAATTGATAAAGAAGGAACGAAGTATATACTGAGAATAAAACCCGCGATACCTTTACCCGGTTAATACATCAAATATCTTTTTTTCCGCATCTTCCCTGTAGAAACCCTTTATTCCTTTTTTGAACTTTTCATAATCCGAAAGGATCTTTTCAAGAAGTTTGAGAATCATTCTTTCGTTTGCCTTCTCCTGCCTCAGAACAATTCCTCCCCCCATTTCCTCTATTTCCTTTGCATTAAAAAACTGATGGTCGTCCGCTGCGTAAGGATAGGGGATAAAGATAGAAGGTATGGCGTGATAAGAAAGCTCCGTTATCGTTCCCGCTCCTGCACGGCTTATCGCAAGGTCACTTGCGGAGTAGATGCGTGCCATGTCCAGTGAAAAAGGAAGAACTTTCACACCCTTTAAACCCTTGAATCGTTCATAATGGTTTTTTCCCGTAATCAGGATAACCTGAAGCTCTTTCGGAAGAATATTTATAAGTTTGCCCGTAAGCTCGTTCAGAAATAAAGCCCCCTGAGAGCCACCGAATACGAGGAGCGTTTTCTTTTCGGGATTCAATCCGAGTTCTGTTTTCGCATCTTTATACCTTCTTTTTACCTCTTTTCTTAAAGGAATGCCCGTTTTTATAGCATTTTTGAAGTATTTTCTCGTATACTCAAAAGTTATAAAAATTTCCTCCGCCTTTTTTGAAAGAAACCTGTTCGTCTTACTCGGAACGGAGTTCTGCTCGTGGATAAAAAGTTTCTTTCTTCTCAATACGGTATGAATACCTAAAGGAAGGGATGCATATCCTCCGAAAATCAGCGAAGAAAAATCACCCTTCAGTTCTTTATAAAGCTCTTTTTGGGCTTTAAAAATACCGTATAAAGCTTTTATTCGTTCCTTCTGACTTACTCCCCTCAAGGGGTAAATCTC
Source organism: uncultured Aquifex sp. (assembly GCA_964425585.1). Taxonomy (GTDB): domain Bacteria; phylum Aquificota; class Aquificia; order Aquificales; family Aquificaceae; genus Aquifex. The sequence continues at coordinate 10,131 of CAYRMG010000020.1, forward strand.
AAAAAAAAGAGAAGGAACACCTATAATCTCCCTCAATCTGTATTCAATACCCCTTTTTGCACCTATGAAGAGGATTTCTTTCTTCCTTTTTGCATACTCTATGAAGGCAAGGGCGGGGAAAAAGTGTCCTCCCGTTCCTCCTCCGGATACCGCAATCATCTTCTTATTTTAAACTTGTTTATTATGCAGCCGCTTGTCGGCATAATAATGGGGAGCATCTCCGACTGGGAGTATATGAGGGGAGCTCACGAAACCTTGGAGGAATTCGGTGTTCCCCATGAGGTTAAAGTGGTTTCCGCCCACAGAACTCCCGAGAAGATGTATGAGTATGCAAAAACTGCAAGAGAAAGGGGAATTGAGGTAATCATAGCCGGGGCGGGGGGAGCAGCACACCTTCCGGGAATGACCGCATCAATGACAACACTGCCCGTAATAGGTGTTCCCATACCGACAAAGCATTTAGGGGGGATTGATTCCCTTTACTCTATAGTTCAGATGCCCGCAGGCATTCCCGTTGCCACGGTTGCAATAGGAAACGCGAAAAACGCCGCCCTTCTTGCTGTGAGAATTCTCTCAATAAAGTATCCCGAATATGCGAAAAAGCTGGAAGACTACGAAAAATCTCTAAAAGAAAAGGTTGATAAAATGAACGAGGAGCTGAGAAAGGAGGTGGAAAATGGAATATGACGTTAAGGATTTGTCCCTTGCGGAAGAGGGATTAAAGCGTATTGAGTGGGCTGAAATGGATATGCCCGTTTTGAGACAGATAAGGGAACGGTTTACAAGGGAAAAGCCTTTGGAAGGAAAAAGGATTTCCGCATGCTTGCACGTTACAACCGAAACAGCAAACCTCGTCAGAACGTTGAAGGAAGGAGGAGCGGAGGTATATCTTACCGCTTCAAATCCCCTCTCAACCCAAGATGACGTTGCCGCAGCACTTGTTAAATACTTCGGAATTCCCGTATTCGCCATAAGAGGGGAAGACAGGGAAACATATTACAAACACCTTAAGGCCGTTATAGAAAAAAAGCCGGATATTGTTATAGATGACGGAGCAGACCTCATATCAACACTCCACAAGGAATATCCCGAACTTGCCCGAAACGTGATAGGGGGTATGGAAGAAACGACAACGGGCGTTATAAGACTTAGGGCTATGGCCGAGCAGGGTGTTCTCAAGTTTCCGATAATAGCCGTTAATGATGCATATACAAAGCATATGTTTGACAACAGATACGGAACGGGACAATCAACTATAGACGGAATACTTAGGGCAACAAATAGACTTATAGCCGGTTCTTACTTTGTTGTTGCGGGATACGGGTGGTGCGGTAAAGGCGTAGCCCAGAGAGCAAAGGGTATGGGTGCGATAGTTATAGTTACGGAAGTTGACCCTATAAAAGCCCTTGAAGCACGCATGGACGGATTTTTGGTTATGCCTATGATAGAAGCGGCAAAACTCGGTGATTTCTTTGTAACAGTTACGGGAAATATACACGTTATAAGAAAGGAACATTTTGAAGTTATGAAGGACGGAGCGATAATCGCAAACAGCGGACACTTTAACGTTGAGATAGACATACCCGCACTGGAAGAAATGGCTGTAGAAAAAAGGGAAATAAGAAAAAACGTGACAGAATACAGACTAAAGGACGGAAGAAGGATTTATCTTCTTGCGGAAGGAAGGCTCGTAAACCTGGCTGCAGCGGAAGGGCATCCGGCATCGGTTATGGATATGTCATTCTCAAACCAAGCCCTCAGTGCGGAGTATATAGTAAAAAACGGAAGCAAGCTTGAGAAGAAAGTTTACAGGGTTCCGAGGGAAATAGACGAAGAGGTTGCAAGGCTAAAACTAAAGGCACTGAACATAAAAATAGACGAACTTACGGAAGAACAAAAAAGGTATTTAAGCTCCTGGGAAATGGGAACGTAGTTTATCGTTCCTTTAACCACTTTTTTATAACGAGGGCAACCTTTTCCGGTTCCTTCTTTGCAATTTCCACAAGCTCCTCGTAAGGACTTTTCTTTCTTACTTCTTCAACGGTGGGAATTCCCGGTGCGGGTGCGGGAACCGGTGTCGGTGCTTTTCTTTTGAGAAGTCTAAATAAGCCGTAAGCTATAAGTAAGAGCATTACCAGAGCAATTCCGCCGACGATGAGATAAACGGATTGTGGAACCTCGGACTTTCTTTCCACCGTAGGAGCTTTAGCAAAGGGGAGGGAAATAACCGTAATTACATCTCCCCTTTTTGAGTCAAGTCCTGCGGAAGCCGCTATTAGTTTTTTGAGGTCTTCAACGTTAACATCAAGGTTTTTATCCACTATCACTCCTACGCTTATCCTCTTTACCTTTATGGTGTTGTCTTCAAAGTATATTTCCCTTTTACTGACTTCGTAATTGGTTATGCTTTCCTTTCTCTCGGTTATAATCTGTTCCTGATTTCCCGCCCCCCTTGCGGGAGGAACATTCGCCTGTGTTCCCGGAATACCTTGGGGTTGTATTCTTGCGGAACGTTCCTTTTTCTTTTGTTCGCTTACAACGGCTACGAGATCCGGATCGTAAAGCTCCTCTCTCTTTTTCATGGAAGAAAAATCAAGCTCCGCGGATACGTTTACCCTTGCCTTCCCGTATCCCAGCACGCTCTCAAGAGTTCTCTGTATCTTCCTCTCAAGACTTCGTTCAAACTCCCTTTTTATCTTCAACTGGAGAGTTTGTATCCTTCCGTTTTCCTCATCAAGGAAAGCGGTCAAGTCCCTTCCTTTATCGTCTATTACGACAACCTGTGAGGGTTTGAGCTTATCAACGCTTCCCGCTACAAGGTTTCTTATCGCTTTCACCTGCTCAGGAGAAAGTTCACATCCCGGCTTTAGCTCAACAAACACGGAAGCTTTAGCCTCTCCTTCTTCCCTTATAAAAAGGCTCCTTTCCGGGAGAACTATGTGAACCCTTGCGTAATCAATACACTCAAGACTCATTATAGTTTTCGCAAGCTCACCCTCTATTGCCCTTTTGAAGTTAACAAGCTGTTGAAAGCGAGAAAGTGCTATCCCGCTTTTGTCAAACACTTCATAACCTACTATTCCCCTCTTAGGAATTCCTTTCGCCGCCAGTTTCAGCCTGAGCTCCCTCGCTATGCTCTCGGGAACGTAAATAGTTCTTCCATCAGGGGAAATCTTGTAGTTAATACCCTGTTTATCAAGCTCCGTTATAATGCTGTTCAGGTCTTCCGGGGATAGCCCCGTGTATAAAACCGTATAGTTTTCCTGGGAAAGATAGATAATCGCAAGGGCTCCGAGGGATAGAATCATTAAAGGAATACCGACCGCCAGAGCTTTTTGAAGGGGGGAAAGGGACTCAAATCTTTCCTTGAGAAGGTTTATATACTCCCTTAGTTTTTCCATTTTAGACCTGCATATTTATTAAATCCCTATAGGCTTCAAGGAGCTTATTTCTCACTTCTATAAGTAAGTTCAGCGCTACTTTTGCTTTTTCCGACTCAATAACTATCTCGTGAAGGGGAATATCTTCCCCTTGAAGAACCCTTTCCTTAATGCTTTTATACCTTAGTTGTTTTTCGTTCACCCATTCAATAAACTCTTTAAAATCCTGAACTATATCACTTCTTTCAAATTCTTTTCTTTTAAAAAGTTCGGGTATTGAACCGAGTTTACTTACTTCCATGACTCAAAAGTCCTCTCAAAGATATCCCTTGTAATTGTAAAAGCCTTAAGATTAGCCTCGTAACTTCTTACCGCAGTAATCATATCAACCATTTCCTTAACGGGTTCTATATCGGGAAGCCTTACGTATCCCCTTTGATCCGCATTCGGGTTATCGGGGTCGTATATAAGTTTAAATCCCGGAATCTCCCTGATCTCTTTAACCTTTACATAAACCTCGGTCGGACTTTCCTCAACCGCCTCAAATACGGGGACAAGCCTCTGAAAAGGTGTCCCGTCACTTTTAAAAGATTCATAGTTCGCAAGATTAGAAGCTATGGTATTCATTCTTATTCTTTGTGCATACATACCCGAAGCGCTTATATCAAGAGCCTTAAATATATCCATCACTCAGCCCTCCCTTTTATAACCCTGTTAAGACCCTTTAGGCTACCCGTTGCAAACTTAAGATAAGTTTCATAAGCCAGTCTGTTTTTTACGAGTTCCGAAAGTTCCCTTTCAATGCTTACGTTGTTCCTATCGTTTCCTACAAGCCCGCTTTTAATTTCAATAAGTTTTGTTTCAAACTTCGGATAATTCGTTATGTGTTTTTTTCTCGTTGTTTTCAAAATAATTTTTGGCTTTTCAACCTTGAAAATCAAGTCCCTCCTTTTGTAATTTGGAGTATCCGCATTCGCTATATTCCCCAAAATTACCTTATGCCTTTCCCACGTATAGTTCAGGTATGGTTTTAGTTTTTCCGCACCAGAAAATATGTCCATTTACCCACCCCACAAACTTAATATAACCTCCTTCCAGGGTTTTTTAAAGTTTTCAGCTTCCCTTAAAATTTCCGAAAGTATATCCCTCCTTCTGAGTTTTTCCGCACTGTAGCCCAGCTTAACAAGAACAGCACCGTAAACGTCATCTTTCCTTTTGTATTCACTCAAGAAAGTTTTATACATATCCGTAGCTTTTCTATACATCCCCTTTTCGTAGTAAATATCCCCTGCAAGCTTGTATATGTATGGAAAGTATCCCTTTAGCCTGTCGTAGTCCTTTGCCAGCTTTATTACCTCATTAATGTAGTTATTCTCCTCAAGGTAAGAGAGTATAAGCATAGCTTCAAGTCTATCAACTCCCTCAAGTCCTTCAATAGATTCATTAAGGAGACGTTTGGCAACCTCTTTCCTTCCTTTGGAAAACCAGAATAATCCCCTGAGGAATTTTCTTTTAGGTGTTCTCGGAAGCAGTTCAACGACTTCTAAAAACTCCCTATCACCCGTGTAGAGAAGAGCCCTTGCCAAAACCTCAATGGAAGAAGGTCTGTTGAATACCCTTAAGAAATTTTTTCTGTTTAATTTGTAAAGTTCAACTATTAATTTTCCGTCAATATAAGGTTTTAATTTCAATATTTTATTGTTTAGTATCTCAATCTCCTCTTTGTATTCAAAAAGTTCCCCTAAAAGAGTGAAGGGATTTTGTCTAAACTTAATGATTCTTAATAATTCTCTGTCCTCATCGTTTAGACTCTTTTTCTCAATAGCTTTATTGTAAAGGGCAAAAAGTATAAAGTTTTTATAGGGTTTGCTCGTAGAAAGCCAACCTATCTGGATAGCAATATCGTAATAAAACTTAAAATCCTTAAACCTTCTTAAGAACTCTCGGTTTTTCCAGTATTTTAGATAAATAATTCTATAAATGGGATTATAAAATAGCTCGTTTTTAATTTCTTTATATATAGCGTATGCATCCGAAAAGTTATTTAGTTTCAGATTGAGCTCTGTTAAATAGTAATTGAGCAGTGTCTCGTAGAATTTGAACCTGTCAAGTTCCTTAGCTCTCGTAAAGTAAAATATGGACTTCCTTAAATTCCCGAGTTTATAGTAGGAAAGTCCTGCGTAATAATTGAAATGAACATCGTATTTCAAGAAGCTATTTAATTCCAATGCTTTTTTTAAGTTTCTCAGTCCTTCTTTATACTTTCCGAGGCCTACCTCGTATACTCCGAGTGCAAGGTAATAAAGGTATGTATACTCAGCGGGTATTGTGTTCAGTCTTTTGATATAGGTGTAGCCCGTATAGTCTCCGAAAAGTGCGGAAGCAAGCGCGAACTTTATTATGAATTTTTCATCCCGTGTATCGCCGTAAAGGGAAGCGTATATATCCATAGCTCTGTCATACCAACCGAGAAGAAAGTATGAATCACCTAAAAACTCCCTTTGAAGAACGAGATATCTGGGAGATTTGTAATGAAAGGTATACAAATTTAAAAATCCTATAGCGGAAAATATCCCTTCCTTATTCCCGAGATTGTAGGAGTATAAAGCGTAGGAAAGCCCGTAATAGAGATATGAAAGCTCTCCGTATGCACTTTTAGAAGCCAGAGCGTAAGCACGGGAAAAGTATAAAAGGGCATCTACGTAGTCGTTAACACTTAAAGCCCTTATCCCTTTCTCATAGTAAGTTTTAGATGCGTATTCATCCTTATTTATTGCGTTAAAGGAGAATGCTGAAATTAGAAGAAGAAGTATTGTAAGTATTCTCGTCGGGCTCATTTACCCCTATATTACACCTTTCCCTTTCCTTTTCTCTATCTTTGTAAACCTCACTTCCGTTAACGTTTAAACTCTCAAGCCTGAAACCCGCACTCTGGAATATCTGTGAGATTCTGAGTGCATCGTAGTTCGTTATGAAGGAGTGATTAAAATCCTTAAGCTTTAAAAAAAGCGTTGCATTTTCCTTTAAAAATCTCATCTCTATTCCTATATCTTTAATTTCAACCTTAACCTTTTTTATATGTTCCCCATCAAATACTTTGAAATCCTTAACAACCTTTTTTATTTCCCCTTTTTTTATCTCAATTTTCTCTTTGGGAAACTCCTTTATTTCCACAACTGTCGCTAAATTTTCCCCAATTTTTTGATTATCTTTCCTTTTTCGGGAATTTTCCGCATATTTAGCTGAAACATTTAGAAAAACTTTTTCAGGTGTAGGAATATCTTTGATAAGTTTCTTTATAGGTATAAAATCATGTCTATCCTGCAGACCATAAAAATTTTTCTCAGCAATAGTGTCATTCTTATTCAGAACATTCTTCTCCGATGTTTTTACATTACTTCCTTTCTGTATTTCCTCTTTTATTTCTTTGAAATTCGTAAAAACTTCTAATTTATCGTTTATCAGTTTTACTTTATCGGGTAAATTTTTAAATTTTATAAAGCCTTCTTCTTTTAACTTTACTGTAAAATTTACATCATGTCTTCCGAATTCAGTGTTCTTTTCTACTTTAATTGTTCCCTCTGATAAGCTATTCCCGTTTTTATTAATTTGAATATTCTTTTCTTCCAAAAAACTGTTTAAGTTTATAGGAAAAATTGGTTGAAAGACATCAAGCGTTTTATTATTTACATTAGGTTTTTCCTTTACTTCTTTACTTTTTATATTGCTTTGATTGAATCCTTTATCGGAATTAAAAAGATTTAAGATATCTACTTCCTTTCCTTGCTCTGTAATATTTTGGTTAAGACCTTCAAGAAGGGAAAGTAGAACTTTTAAAAAGTCCGCCTTTACTCCTTTCGGACTCAGCGGTTGATTTAAGTTCTGCAAAAAGGGAAAGATTTGTATGCCTTCCATTCCCTCCACCTTATTGATTAATTTACTCCCGACATGGACGAAAGTCTATTACATTAAAACCTATTCTATCAGCATACATAAGCTGAGTTGAATTTAATAGCTTTCTTATTTCCTCATCATTATTCGGATGTTTTATCCTGACGATAAGCTTTCTCTTTTCTTTTCCCGCAAGTTCTATACCGCACAGAGGAATCCTATTTCTCTTTGCATCCAGTTTGATAAACTTGGGAAAGATTTTCCTTTTAAGGAGCATATACTCCTCGTAAACCTTTTTTGCCTCGGCGTAGAGCTTTAAGCTGATTTCATTTTTTTCTTTGTAATACTCATACTTCTTATAAAGAACGTAAATAGGATATCCGAGCTTATTCAGCTCATCAATGAGCTTAAAATCTAAACCTTTTATTTTCTCCATCTTCTTCTCTATATCAACAATTTGCTTGTAAATTCTAACTAACTTATTCGCATCGTTTTGATAAGGCTCGGGAAGCAAGAAACCCAAACTTATCAGTATGTAAGATAAGAACCTCATATAACTTAATATACCGTTCTTATAATTTTTAGAATGGTGTTTCTTTTTCTTTTTCTTTCTCTCATTATAGCTGTTCTTCAGGCTTCTCTATTTACCCCGATATTCGGCAATTTATTTTTAACGCCTTCTTTATCTTTTGTTTTTATACTTATGTCTTCCCGCATTTTAAAAGAAAAAAGCCTTATACCTGCATTTATAACGGGAATGCTGTTGGATACAATAACGGATAGTTTGGGATTGATAACTCTTGTAAATATAGTTTTTCTTTACATATACCTACTTATTACGGAATTTATATTTGTTAAAAATAAACTTCTTGATTTTTTTATAATTCCACCTCTTTTATTAATTTTGAGGAAAATTGTAATTATAAGCATCATCGGAAAAAAATTTTTAATTTATCTTTCTTTTAAATCCTTCCTCCTTTCCTTTCTCATAGAGATTGTATTTTTGGTAATTTTGTATAAACTTTTCTTCAAAGGAGTTAATGAAGAGGCGTAGCTTTATTTTAATGCTTTTATCCGCTTTAGGTAGCTTTATAGGAGTTGTTTTTAATCTCTTCAGACTTCAAGTTGTTGAAGGGGAAAAATACAGGGAGCTTTCCGAGAGAAACTACGTAAGAAGGAGATATCTTTATCCTCCCCGCGGTGATATATACGACAGAAACGGTGAGCTTTTAGCGTATGATGTTCCTAACTATGTTCTTGTTCTCGATGCAAACAGGTTAAGAAAAAATGAACTGGAAAAAGTTATAAAGGAAATCAAGAGCATATTCGGTTTAGAACTTGAAAAGAGAAAGATTATCGGAAGTTCCTTTGAACCTGTTGTTATAAAGGAAAACCTGAGTGAAAAAGATATAAATGAGTTTTATAAAAACAGGTATAGACTTCCCGGGGTATTTATTGAGGTCATGCCCAAAAGAATTTATCCGAAAAGGGAGCTGGCATCCCATGTAATCGGATACGTAGGAAAACCTTCCCACAAAGATTTTAAGCGTCTTAAAGATAAAATAGGACCCCTCAGCTTTGTGGGGAAAATGGGAATAGAGCGTTCCCTGGATAGAGTGCTTACGGGAAAGCTCGGAGAGGAAAAGGTAATGGTAAATGCCGTAGGAAAGATAGTTAAGGTTCTTGAAAGAAGGGAACCCGAAAAAGGAAAGTCAATAAAGCTTACCATAGATTCCAGGTTTCAGAAAATTGTTGAGGATGTTTTTAGGGAAAGCGGAAATCCTGCGGGAGCGGTTATACTCCTAAAGGCTTCAACGGGGGAAGTCCTTGCGCTTGCGAGTTTTCCGGGATTTGACCCAAATAGCGTTTACAGGGACTGGAAGAAGCTTAGTAAAAACCCGTTAAAGCCCTTCTTCAACAGAGCTGTTAGGGGGTTATATCCCCCTGCTTCCGTATTTAAGGTGCCTATAGCATACGCCACCCTTGAAACCAAAACAAAAACACCGTGGGATACAGTGTATTGCAACGGTTATTTTAAGCTTGGAGATAGAAAGTTTTATTGCTGGAGAAAATGGGGACACGGAAAGGTAAATCTGATAAAAAGCTTAAGGGATTCCTGTGATGTTTACTACTATACGGTAGGCTACGAGCTTGGTCCTACAAAAATAAGGTATTACGCTGGTAAGTTTACTTACGGTATGAAGATTCCTTTTGAACTTCCCGTAAGACGGGGATTTATACCAACACCTTCCTGGAAGCTTAAACGCTTTAAAGAACCCTGGTATGACGGAGACACGGTTAATATGAGTATAGGCCAGGGATTTTTATTGAGTAATCTCATGGAACAGACGCTTATGATGATGGGGATAGCAAACAACGGAGTTATATACAGACCTACGCTCCTTAAAGAAATTCTTGACGATAAGGGAAACGTTATATGGAAAAACGAGAGAAAAGTTCTGAAAGCGGTTTACGGAAAGCTGGAATATTTCGCAATTATAAAGAGGGGCTTGAGGGAGGCTGTAAGAAGGGGAACCGCAAGGGAAGCGATGTCAAGAATTGTTGATATAGCGGGAAAAACGGGAACCGCTGAGGTCTTTTTTAAAAACAAGAGAAAGATAAAGGAGTATTATAAAAAGCGAAAAAAGAGACTACCCTGGAAGTATAGAAATCACGCGTGGTTTGTAGGATTTGCCCCCTACAGGGACCCGAAGTTCATAATAGGGGTGTTCGTAGAACACGGGGAGAGCGGAGGAAGAACCGCAGCACCTATCGCGAGGAAAATACTTGAACGCATATACATAAACAAGCTCCATAAAGAAATCTAGAGAGCTCTGTAGTATGCACCTTCCTGGATAACCTTTCCTTCCACAATAAGCCTTGTGATAATTGAGGTTACGGTTTTTATATCTTTCCCGAGAAAAGAGGTTATCTCGTCAAATGTTTTAGGTTCCCTAAGAAAGCCGAGGATACCATCCTCTTCCCTTTCTTCATACCTGTCCGCCTTTCCCCCTTTTATTAGCTCAATACACCCCCTCCATCTTTCGGAATTTTCATTTCCCACGAAAGCTATAACTCTTCTTCGGTAAAGATATCCGTAATGGGCGGTAATTAATGCACCGCTCCTTTCACCTGCTTCCGCTATATAAATTCTTTCCGAAAGTCCCGCAATAATCCTATTTCTCTTTGGGAATGTGTATTTACTTCCTTCAACCCAAGGAAGAAATTCGGATACGAGTGATACGCTCCCCCTGTCAAGCAGGTTCCTTAATCTTCTTTCCGTTTTAAATATCCCGTATCCCAAAACAACGGTTGTGGGTAGTCCCAAGTTCAGGGCGGTTTCGTGAGCGGTTATATCTACACCCTTTGCTCCTCCCGAAACCACCGGTCTTTTCTCTTCTTCAATAACCCTTTCAACGAACTTCAGGGAGATATCCGAGGGTTTACGGGTTCCTACAACCCCTATACCGCTAAAAGGTTTTTCCCCCGCATAAAAAATAACAGCAGGGGGATCTTTTATCTCCCTCAAAAGTTTCGGGTAATTTTCATCTTCAAGGGTTATGAATTTCAGACCTCTTTCCAAACTTTTTAAGAGTTTCTCTTCATAACTCCTTTCGGAAGACAGGGAAAGAAGAATCCTTTCGGCCTTCACGCTGCCTAACAGTTGTTCAAGTTTCTTTTCTTCTATTTTCTCTATTGAACCAAAGGCATTTATAATTTTCTTAATAGTAGCTTCCCCTACACCTTTTGTATCCCTAAGACGGAGGTATTTGAGAAGTTTCATAAAGAAGATTTTGACAAAAAAATTTTTGGTAATATATAATAATTTTTTACCTCAAAGTCGGAGGTAGAGAATGGCCAAGGAGAAGTTTGAGAGGACAAAAGAACACGTAAACGTGGGAACAATAG
>CAYRMG010000021.1:0-20690 GCA_964425585.1 uncultured Aquifex sp.
AGCTATACGATTTCTTTTTCAAGGTAAGCTCCGAGTCCCTATTTAGGGATAGGGGTGTTAGTAGTGATGGGTTGAGCCCGAGAACTGTAAAATCTAATCATTTGACTACATTTTGTTCCTAATTCGCAGTTCTCGGGCACCTCAAGGATAAAGTGGTATTTCAAAAAAATGGAAAGAGTATTTGCCACTGTTTTGAAAAATTAATTGTTAAGACTTCCTCTGAAGTAAAACCTTAAATTTATCCCCCATGGATACGAGCATAGTTTTTAATCTTGACATTCTCTCTATACCTTCCGGTGTTTCCTCCCAGCTCAGCTTTTCAAGTTCGTTCAGGAAAGTGGGAATATGCATTAAAAAATCCCTCTGAGTTTGAAAGAGAATAGTCTCAAGCCCGAAATCTCTTCCGTATTCTATAAGTGCGGAAAAGTTTACGTGTGCCGTTATATCAACGTTTCCCGCTTCCTTTACGAAATCTTTTACAACTTTGTGTTCCTTATAGGCCAGAACGGTGCCCTCGGGAAAACGGCTTATTTCCTCAGAGGTATATCCGTAATCTATAACAACGTGATATCCGCCGACCAGACTCTCGGATATCCTTTTTAGCATGTCTATACAATCAAGGCATACCTCCACAACGTGGTTTAACTTATCGTATCCCATTCTTTTTAGGAAATCCTTTACCCTTTCGTTTTCAAGACTGAGCCAAACCTGGTTCCCTTTCTCATCAACGTATAGCTCCTTTCCCTCCTTTACAATATGAACGGGAAGGGCGTCAAAGAACTCATTTGAAAAAACAATCCCTTCAACTTTGGGAAGTTCCTCTACCCACTCAACGTTTCCGAAATCCGACAAGGTTTTCCTCTGCTTTTCTATAAGGTTCGGACTGAACTCGTATATGTAATAACGAATACTTTTAAATATCTCGGGGTAATTTTCCCTGTAGTAGTTCAGGATATCCCTTGCGAGAATACCCGTTCCCGCTCCGAGCTCTACAAGCGCTGGTTTTTCAAACTCAGAAAGATGTTGAAGGAAAAACTCGGCAAGGGCTTCACCGAATGCTCTGTCAAGTTGGGGCGCTGTGAAAAAGTCCTTCAGCGCCCTATCGGAACTGTAGTATCTCTTTACCGCATCTTCCATAAAATCCCTAAAGCTTTTGAATGCCATAAACTTATTTTACTTTGCCTCCGCTGTTTCCTTGGCTTCCCTTGCCTTTTTCGCAAGCTCGGGGTCGTAGGCCTTACCCTGCCAGAGCATCTTATAAACTACCTCGTATGTGCTTTCAGCAAGCTCCGTGAGTTCTTTAAAGAGCTTGTTGAACTTTTCGGACTTGTGGGATTTTTCGTGACTTTCAAGGTCTTTCCAGAAAGTTATTATGAGAATTTCCCTATCCTTTAACGGGTGTTCGGTGGCTTGACCCGCGGTTGAACCTTCAAGGGATACCCCGCCCGTGTTCAGAACGACAAAACCTCCGTAAAATCCATCATCCGAGTGATAAGTCTTTACGTGCTCACAAAGGTATGCGGCCTTTTCCATAACCTCATCTATATCAACACCTTCCTTAAGAACAACGTAATTTATATTAACAATTGCATCTTCGGGTATTCCCGGAATCAGCGGATTTCCATACATATCACTCACCTCCTGTCAGATTTTCTTATTAATATATTAGAATATTCTAATATTTTTATGATATAAAACATAGGAAGGTTGTAGTAAATTAAACTCTATGGTTTTTTTCTGGAGAAAGTCCGACGTAGAAAAAAAGGCGGAAAAAGGAGACAGGAACGCAATACTTGAACTTATAAAGCAGGGTAAAAAAGAAAAAGCTGAGAAAATACTAAAGGAGTATGCCCATGAACGGGAAGACCTTGCGGACGTGTTGTTTGAGCTTTACGTAAGTGAGGGAAAGTTTGTTCAAGCATACCCATATCTGAAGAAGTTCGGAGACAGGCTCGGAACAGCGAAGGAAAGGGCAAAGGTTTATCAGGCACTCGGAAAGTATGAAGAGGCGATAAAGGAATTTCTAAAAGTAGGTGATTTTGAAAGTCTTTACAACGTGGCAAAGATTTATTACCAGCTTGAGAAAACAAAGGAGGCATACGAGTATGCAAAAAGAGCCCAGAATATAGTTCCCTACGAAAGAAAGCAAGAGCTTGAAGAGTTTATAAAAAAGCTGGAAGTTGAGCTCGGTCTTATAAAGGAAGAGAAAGAAAGCGTTCTTGATAAGCTGAAGAAGGGACTTAAGAAAACAAAAGAGGCGGTAGAGTTCGGTATCCTTTTCAGGGGAAGAACTGTAGACGAGGAGTTCTTTGAAGAGCTTGAGGAACTTCTCGTTAAGGCGGACGTCGGTGTAAAAACAGCGGTTGAGATAACCGAGAAGCTCAGAAAGGAAGCAATAAGAAAAAACATAAAAAGCTCAGAAAAGATAAAGGAGCTTTTAAGGAATGAACTCCTATCAATTCTTAAGAACTGTGAAGGAGAATTGAAAATAAAGGATAAAAAGGCTTGTGCTATTCTCTTCGTAGGTGTAAACGGTTCGGGGAAAACCACGACGATAGGAAAGCTCGCTCACAAGTTGAAGAAAGAAGGGAAAAAGGTTCTTCTCGTTGCGGGGGATACCTTCAGGGCGGCTGCGGTTGAACAGCTTGAGGTATGGGCTAAACGTGCAGGTGTTGACATAGTCAAGAAAGAAGAGGGAACTGACCCGGGAGCTGTTGTATACGAAGGTATGAAGAAAGCAAGGGAGGAGGGATACGATATCGTTCTCATAGATACAGCGGGAAGGCTCCACACCAAGGAACCCCTAATAAAGGAGCTAAGGAAGATTGTTAAGGTTGTTAAGAAGTTTGATGAAGAAGAACCGAGTGAGACACTACTTGTGATGGACGCCACGACGGGACAGAACGCAATACAACAGGCAAAGGTGTTTAAGGAAGCTGTTGATATAACAGGAATAGTTATTACAAAGCTTGACGGAAGCGCCAAAGGGGGCTTTATCGTGGCTGTTTGTAAGGAATTCAGGATACCTATAAAGTTCGTGGGTGTAGGAGAAGGTGCGGAAGACCTCCAGCCTTTTGATGCAAAGGCTTACGTAGATGCACTTCTGGACTAATTTAATCTTATGAAGCTTCCCGTAGTTCTCGGAACAGACCCTAAAAATACCATAAGAATAGATAAACTTCCTCCTCTCAAAGGAGAGTTTGCCGTTCACATTCATACATCCGAAAGTGAAAACAACGCCCATATAAAGCTTGAATACGGGGACACCGATTACTGCCTATCCCTTTACGTATTCAATTACCCGAAGTTCTTAAAAAACGAAACTGTGAAAGTAAGAAATTACGACCTCTGGCCAAGGTGGATTATGTTTGCCGCAAAACTTCCCGACGGAAAACTTCATCCCCGTTCCGAAGGAAAAGTTTACAGGGAAGATGCGGTAATCGTGGGTGAGGGAAAATACAGCCTTGAAAATCCGTTTATATCATTTGAATTTGTTGACGGAACTAAGCTTAACTTTAGGGTGGAATTTTACAGATATTTAAGGTATTACTCCCCTAAATACGGAAAAAGCTTCAGAAGTGAATACTGGTTTATAGGTATAGATTAAAACATTTAACCTTTTTGGGCAAGTTCAAGCCTCGCTTCACATTTTCCTAATTTATAACTGAGTTCCTCAACTTTATTTATTATTTCCAAAAAATTCTTAGATATCATCTTTAAATCCTCAAAAATTTCGCTTCTTCCCCGCATGTAATCATAATAATGATTAAGGGCTTCTTCAATAATCTGGGTTTCTTTCTTATTAGTGGACTTTTTGAGTTCTTCAAGGATAATAATAGTTTTGTCATTAAATATGTAAGTTTTCTTTTTCATAACAAACCCCTCATAAGAATTTTTCACTTTTAAATTTATTTCATTGGTATTTTTATGGCAATGTTTCATAATGGTAAGCAATTATAAACCTTTAAAAGATATTCTATGAGTATCTCCAGCGGTTCTTTACTCAGGTTTTCATCCCTCATAGGTTTAGAAAAGGGGGATAATGCTAACTTCCTTAATTCCGCTTCTTCCAAAGGGGGAACGGGAGATTTCAAGCTTGCAACCGTTCCCTTTCTTTTCCTTCCCACTTCCTTTGAGGAACCGACCTTAAAACCCAGAAGTATAAGGCTTTTTCTTACCGAAAGGGAAGAGCTGTAAGATACCCAGTATCCCTCCTTATCAATCCTTTCCTTAACCAGCTTCAGGAAGTCGTAAGTCCAAAGTTCGGGATTTTTATAGGGAGAAAAAGCGTCGTGAAAAACAGCATCCGCCGTAAAATTAACCCTTTTTATTTCCTTTCTTGCATCTCCGACGTAGACCTTTATTTTGAGTCTTTCATCTTCATACTCCGGTATAGATGATATAAGCATTTTATGTATTTCTGTATAAGGTTCGGGAAGAAGGGGAATATTCTTTAGAAGCTCCTTCTCAAAGGAAATTATTTCTATCCTTAAATCGGGATTTGTATCCCAAAGATGTTTTAAGGCAACCGCTAAATTGTATCCGAGCCCGAAACCTATATCAAGAATTCTTATGACTTCCTTCTTCTTGGCTTTTTCAAGTAGACGGGAAGGCTTTACGAACTTCCAGAAAGCTTCTCTTATTGCTCCCGCTGTTTGACTGTGGTAAGGTTCTCCGTATTTAGTATGGATAAGCGTATAAGAACCGTCCGCGGTAGGTGCAAGATTTACACCTTCCCCGAAGGGGTTGTATGCAAATCTCTTTAGCTCCCTGAGTATGGTGTTAAACTCCTCTTCTTTAAGTTTTACCTCTTTTTTTTCTAAAAAATTCCTAAGGTATTTCTCTAAATAAGCCTCACGGTTCATCTTCAAGAATCTTCTCTATATTGTAAATCTCGTAAACAGGTCTGTGATTTGTGAGTCCTATTGATTCCCTGTAAACTATAAGGTAATACCTGTATTTATAGGCTTCCCTTTTGTAAGCTTCAAAACGCTTCCTCATAGATGCCATAAGTCTTATTGTCATTTTAGGCGTTTTTCCCTTTTCCCTTTCAAGTCTAAACTTCAGGTAATTTATTGCCTTCTTTATTCGTTTCATATTCTCCATGCATATCTCTATCTTTTTTCCGTATCCTCCGCCAACGCTTGCTATTTCCCTTAAAACTTCGTCATCAAGTCCTTCCTTGGGTATCATTTCACAAAATATATATTTAAGTCTTCTGGCAAGATATTATTATGGCTCTGGAAATTGTAGAAAGGGGATGCCCCAACTGCGGGGGAGCGATAAGCTCCGACAGGTTGGAGAAGGGACTTCCCTGTTCTAAGTGTTTACCCAAACTAGGTGAAGAAAATGTATGCCTTGCCCTTGAAAGGGAAAATACGTTAAAACTTCTTAAACCTTTTTGTGAAACCGACGAGAAACTTCAAGAATTTATAAGATTCTTTGAGAGGGGAGTGGGTGCAAAACCCTGGAGTCTCCAGAGGGTGTGGGCTAAAAGGGTTTTCATGAATCAATCCTTTGCGATAGTTGCTCCTACGGGTGTAGGGAAAACCACCTTCGGGCTTGTTATGTCCCTATTTTTGAAGGGAAAGGTTTTAATGATATTCCCTACGAGGCTTCTCGCAAACCAGGCGGGAGAAAAGTTAAAGGAGCTTTCGGAGAAGCTGGGAGTTGAAAAGAAGATTCTCGTCTATCAGTCAAAGAAAAAGGTAAGGGAACAGTTTCTTAGCGGTGATTGGGATATCCTCCTCGGGACTAACATGTTTCTCCACAGGAACTTTGAGAACTTAATAAACTTCAGGTTTAAACTTATCTTTATAGACGATATAGACAGCTTTCTCAAAAAGGGAAAGAACGTAGATTACCTCTTTAAACTGCTCGGTTTTACGGATGATGAGATAAAGCTCGCCTTGAAGGAGGAAAAAAGCCAAAGGGATTACGATAGACTTGCAAAAATAAGAAAGAGAAAGAGGGAAACCGTTTTAATAGTATCCTCCGCAACGTTAAAACCGAGGGGAAAAAGGGCTTATCTCTTTAGGAACCTTCTCGGTTTTGATATACAAAAAGCGGTTTCAAGCTTAAGAAACATCGTTGATGTTGCGGAGCCCGTTAAGAATTTGGATGAAGCTCTTGAAAAATCCGTTGAATTGATAAAAAAGCTCGGGAAAGGAGGGCTTGTCTACCTCTCCGTATTCTACGGAAAAGAAAAGGTTGAGGAAGTTACCGAGTATTACAGAAAAAAGGGTTTAAAAGCCCTTTCATACCTTGAGTATAAACCCGAGGAGTTAATAAACATACTTGAAAGGGGAGATTTTGACGTTGCGGTGGGTATTTCACACATAACGAATCCCCTCGTGAGGGGTATAGACCTTCCTCATATAATAAGGTATGCGGTATTCTTAGACCCGCCTAAGCACGTATTTCCCACAAAGCTCAGTTTAAACCCGCCTCTTCTTCATTCCCTTCTTCTTACACTTTTGAACCTATTTGAAGAAGAGGATAAACTCCGAGCTATTCAATACGTTATGTATCTTAAGAGATACCTTACCCTCAGGGAAGAACAGCTTGACCAGTATCCCAGAATAAAGGAAAGGGTTGAAGAGATAAAAAACTTCCTTGAGAAGTTTTTAACAGATGAACAGTTTCTCAAAAAAATTGAAAAAAGCGAAGACATCTCCCTTGTTCCCAAGGAAGGAGAGCTTTACATAGTCGTCGGCGATGCGAACTCCTACATACAGGCGAGCGGTAGAACTTCACGTTTCATAGCTGGAGGAATGACTAAGGGTCTTTCCGTAGTTTACTACTCAGACCCTAAAGCCTTTTACTCTCTTAAGAAAAGACTCTCCCTTTACTACATGACTCAAGAAATAGAGTTCAAGCGTCTTGATGAGATAGACCTTGATAAGCTGATACGGGAAATAGACGAAGATAGAAAAAGGGCAAAAGCGGTGCTGGAAGGAAAAGGCGTAGCCCGGATAAAAGATTTATTCAAAACCACCCTTGTCGTTGTAGAAAGTCCCAATAAAGCGAGAACAATAGCATCCTTCTTCGGAAAGCCCCAGATGAGATTTGTAGAGGACTCAATAGCCTACGAGGTTCCGCTGGGAGATAGACTTCTCGTAATAACAGCTTCCCTCGGGCATGTTCTTGACCTCACAACGAATAAAGGATTTTTCGGTGTTCTGGACGATACATACCCCTACATTCCCGTTTATGACACTATAAAGATATGCAGGGATACCCGCGAACAGCATACCGACTATAAGTATTTAAGAAACAGATGCAGGGGAAAAATTGAGGACAAGATGGAAATTATAAGAGGAATAAGGGAGGTAGGCTACGAAGTTGATGAGATATACATAGCAACAGACCCCGATGCGGAAGGCGAAAAAATAGGATACGACTTATACCTTCTTACAAAACCCTTTAACCTGAATATAAAAAGGGCAGAGTTTCATGAAGTAACACCGAAAGCGTTCAGGGAAGCGGTAGAAAATCCCAGAGATGTAGACCTTAACATGGTAAAAGCACAGCTTGTTAGAAGAATCCTTGACCGATGGGTAGGTTTTACACTCTCCCATATTCTATGGGATGTGTTTAAAAAGAAATGGCTTTCCGCGGGAAGGGTTCAAACCCCCGTCCTCGGATGGGTTATAAAAAGATATGAAGAATCAAAACAGAAGAAGGGAGAAATAATACTCACGATAAACGGATACAGGCTAAAGATAGATATTGAGGACCTTAGATTTTCAAAGGAAGTATTTAACGACCTCGATATAGCGGATATTTCCCTTGAAAACAAAAGGGAGGAGGAAAAGAGACCTTTACCGCCTTACACAACAGATACGATTCTTGAAGATGCCAACGAAAGGCTCCATCTCTCCGCAAAGAAAACTATGTCCATACTTCAGGAACTCTTTGAAAGCGGATACATAACCTATCACAGAACCGACTCAACAAGGGTATCGGATGCAGGTAAATACCTCGTTGCTAAGCCCTATATAACAAAACATTTCGGAGAGGAGTATTTCTACCCGAGAAGCTGGGGAGAAGGCGGAGCACACGAATGCATAAGACCCACAAGACCGCTGGAACCTAAAGACCTTGAGTTTATGATAACTGCGGGTATTGCGGAGCTTGAAGACCCGGAAAATGCCCTTAAGGTTTACGAGTTAATATTCAAGCGATTTATGGCGTCCCAGATGAGGCCGGCAAGGGTAGTTATACAAGAGCTCAAGATAAGACTTCCTTATTACGAGTTTAAGGAGGAGGTCGTTGTTGACGTAAAAGAGCACGGTTTTGACCTTGTGTATCCGACATTTACCCTGTTTCCAAAGGCTGATAAGCTCAGCATTCAAGAAAAGGAGTTCAGGGAAGTTCCGAAAGTTTACCCATACACTCAGGGAACACTTATACAAGAGATGAAAAAAAGGGGACTTGGAAGACCATCAACCTACGCCCAGATAGTTCAAACACTTCTTGAGAGACACTACGTGATTGAAGAGAAAGGTTTCTTAATTCCCACCGAGCTCGGGATAAAGGTTTACGATTACCTGACAAAGCATTTTCCCGAGTGGACAAGTGAGGAATTAACGAGAAAGCTTGAAGAGGCTATGGATAGGATAGAAAAGGGAGAACTCAATTATATGGATGTCCTGAAAGAAGTTCACGGAATAAAGAAACTCCTTAAAAGGCAAAGGGAAGAGGTGTCGTGATTACTCTCCCCCGTATTCTACACTATCTATTTCTTCCATAAATTGCTCAACCGCAAAGGTTAAAAACTCCTTTATTTCCTTTACATCTTTCTTGAGTATGTCCGGGGATATCTCTATCTTCTTCTCAAACACGTCTCCGTCACCGCTTTTGTAAATGACTTTTACGTAAGGATATTTCGGCTGATACCCGGGTGTCAGGTCTACCTCACATCCTTCTTCCTTTTCAACGTCATCAAAGCAAACCTCTATATCAACGTCAGGTTCAACCATAAGGTCGTGAACCTCTTTCGCAATTTTCTTTAACTTTTCAATCTCTTCTTTGCTCAAAGTCATAATTACCTCCCTAAGGAAATTATACCATTTCTCTTTTCAAAAAATGTCAATGTGCGTTTACTTACCCGAAAGATTAATAAAAAAAGAAAAAGGCTTATGACTTTGCGGTAGCTTTGGGTGTAACCATCACCATTTCTACACAGTGTCTCTTTAAGAGGTCGGAACAAACGTAAACACAGATTTCACAACCTTTACATCTGTCATACCAGACCCAAGCACTGTTTGTGCTTGCACGGAAGTTAAGACAATTGGGTTCGGGGCAGAAGAGAACACACTGTTTACAGTTATACTGAGCACATTCTTTTTCTTTAACATCAGCCACAAAATACATCTATCTTTACCTCCTCAGGTTTTTACCTCTTCCGTTTCCGTTTCTACCCATCCGTTCTCTTCCGCAAGCTTTATGGTGTATTTTATAACCTCCATGTTCTTGGCGAGAAGTTCCTGTTTTCTCTTGAACTTCTTTTCTATAGCGGAGTCAAGGGCGGTTGTTCCACCCGATGCTACGAACGTTCCCCCAAGGAACCTTTCTATAAGGGCTTTTTCAATGTGTTCTAGATTAACAAGTCTCGTTATTCCGAAGAAAAGACCTACCATAGCCATATTCGTGGCAAGTTCCGTGCCTGCTATATCCCTTGCTATTTGAGTTGCGGGTATCATGTATATTCTTGCATTGAGTTCTTCAAGGACTTTCTTGTCTTCTTCGGGAATTATATCAACATCGGAGTTTATTATTACCATTCCGTTTTCTTTTAGTCCCGAGTAAAAGGGCATCGTGTAAGATTTACCGTGGGTAATAACCTGCGGGTGATAAATCATTATAACGTTGGGATATACAACTTCACCTACTTCGTATATGGGTTGGTCCGAAACGCGAACGTAAGCTTCAACGGGTGCCATTCTCTTTTCGGAACCGAAGAAGGGAACCAGTGATGCGTATTTTCCTGCTGCAGCCATAGCGTTACCGAGAATGTGGGCAGAGGTGACAACCCCCTGCCCGCCTACTCCCGCAATTCTTATGTTGTATCTCTTCATTTCTTGACCTCCTCTTTCTCCTTCCTTTCAACCTCTTCAAGGAATTCCTTAACTTCATCGGTCATCCATTCGTAGAACTTGAAGTCTTGCTTTTCTCTCTTTCTGGCATCTGCAAGAACTTCCCTTGTGGGTATGGAGTATTCTATGTTACAGGAAGTGTAAGCGTGGATGAATGTAGGTCCGAAGTGTCTTGCCGCAAGTATAGCCCTTCTTACGGTTTTAGCTATTCTCTTGGGATTTGTCGGGGATATTCTTGCTACGTATACACAACCAGCGGTTTTAGCAAGTTCTACCGCATTTATCTTATCAAACTTCTTTCCGAGAGGTGCCATCTTAAGTTGAACACCCTTGGGTGACATTCCGCTTTCTTGTCCGCCCGTATTTCCGTAAACCTCGTTATCAACCATTATGGTTGTGAACTTTTCCCTTCTGAACCAGGAGTGCATTGTCATTCCGAAACCGATATCTATGAGTCCGCCGTCTCCGGCTATAACTACCACGTCCTTAACCTTATCGGGGAATCTTATTGAAAGTGCCCTTTTGAGGCCCGATGCAACCGCGTTGGTGTCTCCGTAGTTTCCGTAGATGAAGGGAACCGCTGCTTGTGAGAGTGCAAGCCTTGCACATCCCGCCGTTCCGAGAACTATTGTGTCCTCGGGGTTAGGTAGTGCTGCGTAGAACACCCTAATGAAGTAAGCCATATAGCACCCTGCACACATGGGGTGCTCTTCTACAAGCTCCTTGAACTGTCCGAGTTGCATTACGTCAACTTTTTTACCGAAGGGACCATACTTAACAAGGTCAACGTAGTCCCTGGGCATGTATTTTTCAAAGCCGGGAGAAATTCTTACGTATTCCAGACCCATAACATCACCTCCTTAGATTTTTTAAACAACGGTTTTCTTTTCCTTCTTAATGCCAAACGCCTTATAAATTTCATCCATAATAAGCTCAACGGGAAGGGTCATTCCTCCGTAAACTCTGGGTCCGTCAACAACTATTCCGCTGTTGGGTATAGCGGCTTTTACCTCTTTTGCAAGCCAACCGACTATGTTATGTTCGGGAACTATTACAGCCTTTGCGTTCTTGAGAACTTCCCTTATTTCTTGGACGGGGAACGGTCTCAGGGATTTCACTTTTACAAGACCGACGTTCAGTCCTTCCATTGTTGCGTATCTTTGGGCTTCCCTTCCCTGAGCTGCAGCACAACCGGAAGCTACCACAAATACTTCCGCATCGGGATTTACAACTTCTATAAGACCGCCGAGGTAGTGCTTAATCCACTTTGCAGCTCTTCTGTTTGCAGACCAGACTTCCTGCTGCCATACGGCGTGAATGAGATAACTCATGAAGTTGGACTTTTGAACGGGTGCATCTCTTTGGATTCTTGCTGGAGGTATTTCACAGTCCGTAGGCGGAACGGGTGCCTTGTAGGGGTCTCTCGGAGGTAGTTTCATATCTTCGGGAGGAAGGTCAACGTATCCCTTAGCGTGGGTCACGAAGAATCCTTCCGTAGCAACTACAACGGGAAGGTATACGTCAACCTTTTCGGAAATTACAAATCCCGCCAGGGTGAAGTCAAAGACATCTTGCTGGTTTTCCGCATGAAGAACTACGAGCCCCGAGTTAAGGAGGTAAGATATTTCTACGTTATCCGGCTGTATGGAAAGGGGTGCGTTTACAACTCTCGTCATTACACCGAGAACCGCAGGAATTCTGTGTCCCGGCCACGATACTATAGCCTCAAGTCCTCTGAGGAGTCCGGGTCCCGAGGTTGCGGTAAATGCTCTCGCTCCTCCTCTTACCGCCCCCGCTATTGCGGACATAGCACCGTATTCTTCTTCCGCTCTATAGTAATCCTTTACGTATCCTTGGGCGTAAAGGTCTCCCACAAGGTGCATGGTTTCGGATTGGGGAGTTATGGGATAGGCTATCGCAACATCTACGTTAGCCCTTTTTACCGCTTCCGCAAAAGCCTGGGAACCCGTGATAAATTTTCTTTCTCTCGGAGCTTCTAAAATAAGGTATTCCGGGTCAACAACTCTTTGCTCGGGCATACCACACCTCCTTACAAAATTACTCTGTTTCTTCTACAATTTCACCCCTTCTCGGGATAAGAAGATATGCATACTCTCCAAAGTCCAGGGGAGATATCTTGACCCATTCTTCCTTCGGAAGGGACGGATTTTCAGGCGGTAGCTTCGGCTCCCACTCTATTCCCATTTCCTTTCTTACTTCCACGAGAACGTCCCTGAACTTTCTTATCTCATCCGCGTGAACATCTCTGAGGGATACCATCGCATCTTCGTGTCCCATCTCACCGCAAAGTGCTATGGTGTAGCAGTTTGTTCCCGCCCTTATCATTCTAAGGGAAAGGTTTGCGTAGTGACAGTGAACACCTACAAATATACAAACTTCAATCCTATTATGGAGAATCGTAAGGTTGGGATGGTTCGGATTTATCTCCGCTTCGGGGTCAATTTTGGGATACTTGGGTCTGTAGTCAGGCATGGGGATTATTCTGCAGTTGGGTATTTCCATGGCGAGCTCAAGAACCGCCTTTGCTTTTTCCATTGCATCTGCGTTCCAGCCCCACAGAACCAGAGGACCCGGGAATATGGTGGGATTTCTACGGGTAAGGAGTGCCTTTGCCGCTTCCCTCATTGCGGTTTCTTCGTCAACTATCTCACCGTAGAGTAAAGCCTTGCCGGGAGGTGGAAGGTCACATCCTTGAAATGCTGCAGGAGTCGGTATATAACCCTCAGGTCCGGGTTGTATAGGGTTCTTCTCAGCCATACATAACCTCCGCGTCTTGTTTTAGATGTGGTAAGTAAAAATACAATATAAACAAAAAGATAGTATGAGCAAGGTCAAAAACAAAACGGAGTTTTAAGTGTATATGACGTCAAATTTAAGGTCGTAAAGTTCCCTTATCTTCTTAGATATCTTGAGGAAGAAGTCGTAAGCTTCTTCTTTTGAGCCGAAGAAGCCTATGCGAAAGCGGGTTTCGGTTATATCGTAAGGTTTTTCGGGGTTCCATCTGTTTCTGTATCTCGGTTTATCCGAGGGGTAGATATCCGCGAAATTGTTAAAGGGGTCAACGTATACAACCCACCCTTCACCTTCTACGGGCTGGAGGGATGCCTTTACCGTTTGTGCTATTTCGGAGTTTTTCATATCCGGGTTTACCCTTTGGCATATCTCATTAACGTGAGCTCCGAACCACTTGAGATTTTCATCCGCTTCTAAAAAGAAAAGGTTTCTATCTTTTGCCTCTTCACATATCAGCTTTAACACTCTTCCCCACATGAAATTTATTATTTCACAAATTCCAAAATGCGTTTTATTATTTTAAAATCAGGTTGTATTTACTAACCAATATATGCTAAACTTTATAAATGATAAGGAGGTGATGATATGGGTGATGTGTTAATATCTATTATAGCTGTGGCTTTGCTTTTGGGGCTTATACCGCTGTTTTCCGCGTTGCTTAAGTTTTAAAATTTTTTTATGGTGCGGGGGCTTGTTGCCCCTTTACTTTTCTTTTTGCTTTTTGTTAGCGGTTGTGCTACCAAAGTAAAGGTTGAGGGAAAGTATAAGGTAAAGTGTCCCAGATACGCATACGTAAAGGTTCGTTATTGTCCCACCAAATACGCTTATTCAAACCTTTTCCAGCACTTGAGTAAGATTAAAGTTGTAAATCCCGGAAACGGAAAATCAATAAAAATCGCAGTAAGATATAATCGCAACGTTAAGGGGTTGTGCATTCCAAAAAGGTATAAAAGGTTTTTAGGAAATATTTACAGGGGAAAGGTTTACGTTCTAAGATGCGGAGAAAACAATGTAAGTAGCTGTCCTTCGGTAATAAGGGGGTATGCATCCTGGTATGGGAAAAGATTTCACGGGAGGAAAACAGCGTCCGGTATCAGATTTAACTCCTACGGACTTTACGCAGCCCACAGATATCTCCCTTTCGGAACTATACTTGAGGTTAAGAACCTGAAAAACGGAAGAAAGGTAAGGGTAATGGTAATAGACAGGGGACCATACGTAAAAGGAAGGCATCTGGACCTCTCTTACGGAGCTGCTAAAAAGCTCGGTATGATTGGGGATGGTGTCATTCCCTTTGAAGCAAAAGTCATAAGATGCGGATACTGAAAATAGCATATATTAAATTGTGTTGAGATGTGCGGAATAGCAGGTGTTTTTAATTCCCAATATGCCTCCGAATACGTTTTTCTAATGATTTACTCCCTCCAGCACAGGGGACAAGAAAGCGTAGGAATAAGCTCTTCTGACGGAAAGAAGATATATACGGTAAAGAAAGCGGGGAGGGTTCTGGAAGCCTTAAAACAGGAAGATTTAAACTCCCTGAAGGGAAACATGGCAATAGCGCATGTAAGGTATTCAACCGCAGGACATGCGGGGGGTTTTAACGCTCAACCGATAGTTAGGGAAACACCCCTCGGGGAGGTTGCCCTGGTTCACAACGGAAACCTCGTTAACTTCCTCACCCTTAGGAAAGAACTTGAATCAAAAGGAATAAAGTTTAACTACAACTCTGATACGGAGGTTTTCTTAGCTCTACTTGAGGAGGAAAAGGAGGTAAATCCTGAAGGCGTTGATATACATCCCCTTGATAAAGAGATAATTCCGAGACTTCTTTACGTTTTTAGCAGGGTAAGGGGTGCCTATAGTCTTTTATTTCTCTTTAGGGATAGAATTGTTGCGGTAAGGGACCCTTACGGATTTAGACCCCTCGCCATAGGAAGGAAGGGTAAAAGCATTCTCTTTGCTTCAGAAAGTTGTGCTTTTGATATCCTTGAAGGTGAGCTATGGAGAGAGCTAAAACCCGGTGAAATAATAGTAGTGGATGAAAAAGGATTAAGAAGCTACAGGATTTTAAACTCAAGCAGGAAAGCCCAGTGTATATTTGAGTTTGTTTACTTTGCAAGACCCGACAGCTACATTTTTAACGACTGGGTTTACAACGTGAGGAAAGAAATGGGAAAACAGCTCGCAAGGGAGGACGATGTAGAGGCGGATGTTGTTATTCCTGTTCCTGACTCGGGTATAGTTCCGGCTCTCGGATACGCGGAAGAGAAAAAACTTCCGTTTGAATACGGACTTATAAGAAATCACTACGTGGGAAGAAGCTTTATAGAACCCACTCCCGAGCTAAGAAATTTAAGGGTTCTTATGAAGCTTTCTCCCAACAGGGCTGTTTTACAGGGAAAGAGAATAGTGGTTATAGATGACTCCCTCGTAAGGGGAACAACCTCCAAGAGGATAGTGAGTATGCTGAAACGCGCGGGAGTAAAAGAAATTCACATGAGGATAGCATCTCCCCCTGTTGTGGGTCCCTGTTATTACGGGATTGATACACCTACAAAGGAAGAGTTAATCGCCAATAGAATGCCCCTTGAGGATATAGCGAAGTTCATAGGTGTTGATAGTTTAAGGTATTTATCCCTTGAGGGATTGAGGAAAGCGGTAAAGAATTCGGGTGATTTTTGCGATGCCTGCTTTAGTTTAAACTATCCCGTTGAGGTTGAGGACTTAAAAGCATTAAAAATCAAGCCTTGAGCTCCTCAAGCTCTTTCAAAAAGCTTCTCTTAAACTCTTCCTTAAATTTATGGGAGTAAAAGGCTATCTTTGCACTGTTTCCCTCAATTCTTATCCATACCTTTCTATGAACCGTGTAGAAAGCTGTTATCATACCGAGAACGAGAACTATTGAACCGAGCCATATGAGGGGAGTGCCCGGTTGATAAGAAACTTCAAATCCTGAGAAGAACAGAGGTTCAAATCCATTCATGAAGAACATATAAGGGAAGTCTTTTAGCTCCTCCATCTGGGAAAAAACGAGAGCTGTAAGCCTGGGGTCGTATATAACGGGAACGTTGTAAGGCTTTCTATTTAGCAGAACCTTCAGAACAACACCGGGAGCAAGCTCGTTTTGATTGTTAGGGTCGTGTATATTTAGTATTACCCTATCTATAGATATGAGCATATTTTTAAACTCAACAACCTGACCGCTTCTTATATTAAACATACCTATAACCGCGTTTTCCGGATTTTCATGCGCCTTTTTTCTATCAACAACTATAATACCCATATTGCTTGTTCCCTCAAGAAGTCCGTATGTTGCCTGAAAGAGCCTGTATCTTCCGAAATCAAAAGGCTCGTTAACCTTCACCGTTCCCTTGGCTACCACTTTTCCCGAATTTATTATTTCTATGTCGCTTTCGTAGGAACTTACCGCTTGGGCAAATCGTTTATCAACCTTCGGGTTTTCCTCACCGTATGTTTTTATTCTGAAATCTATTAGATGAACCGCAAAGGGAAGTTTATAACTCTTTTGTTCTGGGCCGACGAACATAATATCGTTTGTATCTCCTTCCGCAACTATGAGGCTTCCCCTCACGCCCACGATGGCGTCAATCAGGGCCCCCGCCATTATTATTAAAAGCGCTATATGGGTTATGTAAACACCCAGCCTTGAAAACCTACCTTTTTCCGCAAATATATAAGTCCTTTCTCCCTCCTTTTCCATAAAAACCTTAAATCCCTTTCTTGCAAGAAACTTAATGAGTTTTTCAACATCTCCTATGTTTGCGGTTATGGGTTTGAGATGCTTTTCCGCTTTTTCGTCAAGCTTTGTTATCCTTTCTTTGCTAAAGGCTTGTTTCCATACTCTTGGAAGTCTTTTTATTGAACAAACGATTAGGTTTACCGCAAGCAGGACTATGAAGAGTATGTAATACCAGGAGTGAAAAACATCGTTCAGATAAAGCTTCCATATCCATATACCCACCGTATACCCGAACTGGTCAAGATACCACTCAAAGGGTTGGTTTTGCTTTATATAGGTTGAGCCGAGCATAGAGAGTATTCCGAGAACGAGCATTATGAAGATGGCAAGTTTTAGCGAAGCAAAAAAGTCGTATAAAAAGGAAAAAACACTTCTGTGTCTTTTGTAATCCTCTATTAAGGCCTTTATCCATCCGACGAGATTTAGGAAGAACGAAACTCCGAATAAAAATGATGAAAGGGAGAAGGCAACCCAGTATAGTGCGTTAACCTCATCAAGGTGAAACAGACCAGCTATAACAGTAGCGGTAAAGAGTATAAAGCCCGAAATTAGTCCTCCGAAGCCCGAGAGGAACTTAAGAATTCTCTTCATTCTTAAGCTCCGCAAACTTTTCTTTATAAAAATCCACAAGCTTCCTCCTTATTTCCTCGCTTAGCTCTTTTGAAAGTATCTCAACAACGGGTATATTCCTGTCCTTTACCTGAAACGAGGGCATCGCCACAAACATACCTCCGTAAACATTTCTGATAAGCTTAACATTTCTTATTAATATTTCCCCGTAAAGAAGTATGTCAAAGTATGCGAGTAATCTACCCCTTTTGTATGGAACCTCAAAGGGATAAAACTTTACTATTTTTACCCTTTCCATCAAAACTCGGCAAGGTAAAACAGGGGTGTGTATGCGTTCATTACTTTGAGCTCTTCAAGGTCTGTTCCTACCAATCTCTTTAGCAGGGATTTTTCCTCCTGAATAAAGAACGGTTTTGCATCGGGATAACCCGAAAGCTCCTTAGCTTTTTCTATTGCGTCATAAAGGGAACCTATTCCGTCCACAAGCCCGAGCCTGAGGGCTTCCTCCCCTGTGAATACCCTTCCGTCCGCTATGCTTCTTAACTTCTCTTCACTAATCTTGTCTTTCCTGTATTTAAGAATAGCCTGTATGAATTGTTCAAGAGCATTATTTACAAGCTCCTGAAGATATTTCTTCTCTTCCTCGGAGAGCTCTTTAAAGGGACTTAATGTATCCTTAAACTTTCCCGTTTTTATTGAGGTTGCCTTTATACCGAGTTTGTTGAGAAGTTCTCTATAGGTTATATGCTGGATTATCACACCTATGCTTCCGGTTATAGTTCCCGCGTTAGCGTATATGTATGTTCCCGCCGAAGAAACGTAATAACCGCCCGAAGCTGCTATATTTCCCATAGATATAACGACAGGTTTTCCGCTCTCACGAAATCTTTCAAGCGCCCTGTATATCTCCTGAGAAGCCCCCACGGAACCTCCCGGAGAATCCACCCTTAAAACCAAGGCAACGACGTTTTTTGATTTCCTGAGTTTTTCTATTTTATTTACAAGGGGATGGGGGTCCAGTATTACACCGGTTAGTTTCAGAACAGCAACCCTTTTTCCTATGGGAATTTTAGTCAGCACCGCTTGAAACATCGTAAGAAAAATTATAAGGAGGATTAGAAATAGAATAGCCCTTTTAAGCCACTTCATTACCTTTTCTCCTTTCCGCTAAGTAGACCAGAAAGACGAGAAATAGAAACAGTCCGACTATGTAAAATCTTGTAACCCAAACAGTCCAGTGGGTTTCGGAGATAACCTTCGGAATGTATTCTTTTGCCCAGACTATGAGAAGTATTGCGAGAAACGCAGGTGTTATAAACCTCATAACGTAGTAGTAAAACCTCGGAACCTTTATTATTCCGCCTCTGTTTATTTCCTCCCAGGCTTTATCAGCTCCGAAAATCCAGAAGAATATAAGAATCTCAACCAGTCCGAAAAATACAACACCTATGGTTCCCGCCCAGAAATCCATCTCATCAAGGGATTTATTCAGGAATATAACAAGGTGAGCGCTGAAGAAAACTATTCCCGCGGTAAGCAAAACCGCCTGTTTTCGTGTAAATTTTAGTTCATCTTCAAAGAAGGCTATCAAGGGTTGCATAAGAGCCAGTGATGAGGTAAGGCCTGCAAAGAAAAGGAGGAAGAACCATAAAAATCCGAGGAAGACTCCTCCGGTAGTTTGGGAAAATATGGCGGGCAAGGTTATGAAACCGAGATTAAAGGCACTTTCCTTTGCTATTGCTACCGCATTTGCAACGCCGAAAAATGCAACCGCCGCGGGAATGGCTATAGAGCCCCCGAGAATTACCTCCGCTTTTTCGTTCAATGTTGATGCGGTAAGACCGCTCAAAACAATATCATCATCCTTCTTTATGTATGAAGCATAGGTGATGATTGCACCGAATCCGAGACTTAATGTAAAGAATATCTGGCCTACAGCCGCTATCCACACACCCGGGTCCTTTAACTTCTCAAAATCCGGAGTCCAGAGGAAGTTTAAACCTTCCACAGCTGAACCGTTTGGTGTTTCAAGGAGAAAGACCCTTATCACGAGAAATATAGCGAGAATAAACAGCGTAGGCATCGCTATCTTTGCAAATCTCTCTATACCTTTTGATATTCCCCTTATTAGTATTCCGACGTTTATCGCCATAGTTATGAGGAAAACAATGTATGCAAATAGGGAGGGCTTCAGTATGGGTTCATCATCTTTCGGAAATCCAACGTATTTAAATAGAAACTCTTCAAAAGGATGGAGTATAGCGTCCGGATTTGTTGCTCCGGGAGGAGGCTGGGGAACAAGTCCTGCGAGGAACTTTATGGCAAATCCGAGTGTCCAACTCTCTATATATATGTAGTAAATAATTACAACCAGCGGTATCCAAAGTCCGAAAACTCCGAGGATTTTTGCAAATCTGTTTCTCCACATAAGGTAAAAGATGGAGGGAGTTGTTCCGTGTCCGTAAGCTCCCCCGTATCTTCCCATTGCCCATTCTATCCACATAAGGGGGATTCCTACAAGGAGAAAGGCTATTATGTATGGAATCATAAAAGCTCCGCCGCCGTTTTCCGCAGCCTGGACGGGAAATCTGAGAAAGTTCCCGAGCCCTACCGCATTACCCGCCATAGCGAGGATTAGGCCTATACGTGTAGCCCAATGCTCCCTTTTCACTTCCATAGGAGAATATTTTAAAGTGATGGTTAAGGTCAAAATCTGCGGATTGACCAACACAGAAGATGCCCTTCACGCCGTAAAAAGCGGAGCTGATTACATCGGAGTCATAACCTATCCCAAAAGCCCGAGATTCACACCCAAAGAGAAGAGAATTGAGATAATAAAGGCTTTGGAGGGATATCCTGTAAAGAAAGTAGCGGTCGTGGTAAACGAAGGCTATGAATTTCTAAAGGAACTTCTTGACGAGGGTTTTGACCTAATTCAGTTTCACGGAGATGAGGATATAGCTCTCGGGAAAAAAGTGGGACTTGAGCGGGTGATAAAGGTATTCAGGATAAAGGAAAAAATGCCTCTGGTAGGGGAATGGAAAGATTCTCATGCCCTTTTACTTGATACTTACTCGGATAAGGCTTACGGGGGAACGGGGAAAACCTTCAACTGGGATATAGCAAAAAAACTCGTTGAACAAGGATACAGGATATTCCTCTCGGGAGGCCTAAATCCCGAAAATGTAAAGAAAGCTGTTGAATATGTTAAACCTTACGGTGTTGACGTATCTTCGGGTGTTGAAAAGACCAAGGGAAAGAAAGACAAGGAAAAGGTTGAGAAGTTTATAAAGGTAGCTAAAGGTTAATTATCGGGGCGGCGGGACTTGAACCCGCGACCTTCGGCTCCCAAAGGCGACTTATTGTGCAAATATTAAATACCCAATTCTGTCAAAATCAATACTTTCCAAATATTACATAAATCCATAAATATGTATTGCAAA
>CAYRMG010000022.1:0-20218 GCA_964425585.1 uncultured Aquifex sp.
ATAATTAACTTCCTAAAGGGAGGTAGCGGAAAATGGTAAAGCTACTTGCAATGTTCAGTATTCCCGTTGTTCCCTTTAGCTTTATAACCGAGTATTTCTTTGAAAACTGTAGAAGTTGCAGGGATTACTTCTTTCCATTTTTGGTTTTCTTTGCTTTCTTCTTCGCAAGTTTAGGTTTCGGGAAATCGGGTTTTCTTCTTTCACTTCTTGCCGTAATAACAAGCATTCTCTACACTTATAAACTCTTTAAAGTTAAGAGCGTAGAGGAATGGGTTTTCAACTTCTTCATAGCCACAGTTTCCTTATCTTGGTTAAACACAAAAAATATGCTTCTGTTCATACTTGTATTTGCTGTTCCCCTCATCGTCATACACTTTCTCTTTTACCATCTAAAGAAACAGGGGGTTTCATTGAGCTTTAGGGAGCTTGTGGGAATAGGCTCATACCTTCCCAAATTTTCCGCCATACTCTTCTTGGCTATAATCGCTTCCTTGGTAATAGCTCCCGCATACGCCCTATTTTTGAGCTTTGAACTTATAAAAGGAAATATTCTCCTTGCATTGATTTTCATTGTTGAATGGATAGCTTGGAACTGGGTAGGTTTTAAGCTCTTCCCTAACATCATATTCGGTGAACCCAGAGAAATAAACGGATACAAGGACATTGAGGCGGAAGAAGCTTTCCCCCTGACATTTACCCTTATAGCTTTGCTTATACTTCCTCTTGTATGAAGAGGGGGATTTCCTTTCTCGGGTTTGCAAGCCCCCTCAAAAACATTTTTTCTACAAGTTTTCTGTGAACCTCTTTGAACTCCCTGTTTATCCTTAAGAAAAAGTGATAAAGAACTCCCGAAGCTTCAAGTCCTAAACCTTTGTCAAGGGCCACTTTATCTTCCCACGTTTTCAATTTGAAAGCTCTTAATAGAGGATTCCTCGGATTCAATCTCGGAAACTTTGGAATGCCTACGAACTGATACCCTCTTATTTTTCCATCCTTCAGGAAAACCTTAACGAGATACTCTTTATACTCAAGAAAGAAGCTTTCTTCTGCATCCTCAAATAATCCCCCGCTTCCTGCCGTTACGCTCCTCGTCTTTACCGCATTGTAATCAACGAGTCCTGTATTTCTTACTTTTTTTCCCGCCATATTAAAGCCGGCGACGTATCCCGATTGTTGAGCAGGAGGGAAAAGGGCTATCCACCTGTGGTTTCCCCAGGCATCAATACCCGAAGCTATATCCCCTGCGGCGTAAACGTCAGGGTCATTCGTTTGTTGAAATTCATTTACAAGTATACCCCCTATGGGTTTTCCCAGTTTTTTGTCTATATGAATTTCTATATCGGTTCCTTCAACGAGGTAGGTTCTCGGCCTTACACCCGTTGAGACTATTACCATATCCGTTTCTATGAAAAAGGTTTTATCACTTCCCCGTTTTTTTACTTCAACCGCTTCCACCTCTCCTTTCTTACCGTGAATTGCAACAACCTGATGTTCAAGAAGGAAGTTTATACCTTCCTCTTCAAGGGGTTTCTGATACAGGCTTCCCATCTGTTTATCAAGCATTCTCGGAAGGATTCTGTCAAAAACCTCAATTACCGTGACATCCAAGCCGAGATGCCTCAACGTTTCCGCATCTTCTATGCCTATGGGTCCCGCACCTATTATTACCGCACGCCTTACTTTACCCGATACTATCCAGTTTCTAATCCTGTAAGCGTCATATAGATTTTTAGCGGTTGTAACCCTTTCAAGCTCAACACCTTCTATGGGAGGAATAAAGGCGTATGCTCCGGCAGCAAGGAGGCATTTATCATAGGATATTTCCTCTCCGTCTTTTGTTATAACAACCTTTTTTTTGTTGTCTATTCTAATAACCTCTTTTTTGGGTCTGAAGTCAACCCTGTATTTTTCGTAAAATCGCTCCCCTCCCTTGTAAAATAGTGCTTCCTTTGATATATCATCCCTTATAACATTTTCCATACAGTTAGGGGCATAGGTTGGAAATTCTTCATCCGAGAGGATTACTATATCGCTTTCCTTGTCAACCTTTCGGAAGGCTTCAACAGCACTCGCGGCAGCGGGTCCGTTTCCGACTATAACAACTTTCATAGAGTTTTAGTTTAAAGGAAAAAGGGAAGGGGATTACCACTGGGGAACTATCTTCTTCTTTCCGCTCAGGAACTTATCAACCGCAAGGGCTGCCTTACATCCCATCGCAGCTGCAACGACAGCCTGCTTTACCTCATTACACAGAACATCACCCGCTGCAAAAACGCCGGGAACGGAAGTCATCATTTCCTCGTTTACAACTATGCAATCACCTTCGGTCATCTCAACTTGACCCATAAGGAAGTCAACGGATGGCTTCGTCCCTCCGAGGAAAATAAACACTCCGTTAACCTCAAGGAGTTTTTCCTGCTTGTTTTGAAGGTCCTTCAGTTTCACCCCTTTTACAACCTGGTCACCTACTATTTCTATAGGTCTATGTCTTAAGAGTATCTCAACGTTTTCCATGTTTCGAAAGTGCTCCACAACTTCTGGTGGAGCTTTTATCTTACTCCCCGGAACGACGAAGTAAATCTTACTTGCAAAACGTGCTATAAACTCAGCCTCTTCTATTGCATAATCATCATCGCCTATAACTGCAACCGGTTGGTCTTTAAAGAATGCCGCATCACAAACACCGCAGTAGGATACGCCCCTTCCGAGAAACTCCTCTTCTCCCTTGAACTTGTTAGCCCTTTCCATAGCCCCGGAAGCCACAATAATCGTTTTACCCTGAAACTCCCTTCCGTCTATCGTGTAAACCTTCTTCGGGTCGCTGTTTAGGTCCGTTGCTATGACCT
Source organism: uncultured Aquifex sp. (assembly GCA_964425585.1). Taxonomy (GTDB): domain Bacteria; phylum Aquificota; class Aquificia; order Aquificales; family Aquificaceae; genus Aquifex. The sequence goes on from CAYRMG010000022.1 coordinate 2,847, forward strand.
TACCCCTCACAAACTCAGCCCCGAAACTCTTTGCCTGTTCCCTCATTATCTTCAGAAGCTCATAACCCGAAAGAGGACCCGGAACCCCGGGATAGTTTTCTATCTTCTGGGTTACACCGAGTGCCCCGTCAGCTTCCGCCCTGTATAAAACTAATGTTTTCCATCCCGCCCTTGCGGTATATAATGCCGCTGTAGTTCCGGCGGGTCCCGCACCTATGATTATCACGTCGTAAACCTTATCGGGTTGTTTATTTAGACTTACTTCCATTTTTCATACCTCCTTCTAAAATTTTAAGCCTTATAAATAAGCACTGTGCACATACACACTATCCCCTCTTCCTTACAAAATCCTTCTCTCCTTTTTCCCTTTATTGAGATTCTGGATTTGTCTATACCGATAAGTTTTGATAAGTTTTCCTTTATTTTATCCTTATACGGGGCTATCTTTGGACTGTCCGCTATAAGTGTGCAATCAAGGTTTGATAACTCGTATCCCTTCTCCCTCATAAGCTCAAGGGCTTTCCTTAAGAAAATCTCGGATGGAGCGTTCCTCCATCTTTTGTCTTCATCGCTAAAGAGCTCTCCTATGTCTCTTTCACCTATAGCTCCGAGGATGGCGTCCGTTATCGCGTGGAGAAGTGCATCACCGTCCGAGTGCCCTTTGAGTCCGTAGGGAAAATCTATCTCAACACCGCCGAGTATTAACTTTTTATTTTCCGTAAACTCATGTGAGTCAAAGCCGAAACCCACCCTGAACTCCATCATTTATTAATTAATGGTATTCCTATCCGTGAAAATCTCGGATGGAGCAATGCAAGAACTATCTGCCTTATTGCTGTAAAAGGGGTAACATCTTCGGGAGTCAGCGGGGGAACCTCACCCGAGTAGTATATTACGAATGCCTTTCCTATAACATCTTTGCGGGGAACGAATCCCCAGAATCTGCTATCCTGACTGTTATCCCTGTTATCTCCCATAACAAAATAACTGTTTTCGGGAACTATGAACTTTGTGCATAATCCTTCATCGCTGTATCTTAGGCAAAGATTCTCATCTATCGCACTGTATGCAACCCCCGGAAACTTGAAAGGAGTCCTTCTGAAGCAAACGTAATGCTTTATCTCTTCTCCGTCCTCCCTGTATATTGTTTCTCTGAACTTATAACATGTTCCCCTTGTTAACTCTTCCTTTCCTGCGTATTCAAGGTCGTAGACTTTTCCGTTTACGGAAACCTTGTAGTATATTAGGTCTTCCTTCTCGTCATACATCGGTATGAACTCAACAACATCCCCGCCCTTCGCGATAACTCTCTTTATAAAGCTTATGCTCGGATTTTTCGGATACTTAAAAACGAGCATATCCCCCCTCATCGGCTCGGAAAGGGAATAAACGAGTTTGTTCACAAGTATAAAGTCTCCCACGATAAGCGTAGGCTCCATAGAAGCGGAAGGTATGTTGTAGGCCTGGGCTAAATACTCCCTTATAAGAAGAACCGCGGCTATTATGAGAATGAGCTCAATCAGTTGTTTTTTCATAGTAAGGATATTTTAATGGTTAAAAAGGAGGTGTAAGGTGAGAGGAATAATTCTTTTATTGAGTTTATTTACAGCGGTCTCTTTTGCGGTAGAAAAAGCATATGCCGAATTGATAAATAGAGAGGGCAAGGTCATAGGAAGGGTTGAGCTGGTGGATAAAGGAAACGGAGTTCTGTTAAAGGTGATGGCTTCAAATCTTCCGCCGAACAGAGAGCTTGCCTTTCACATTCACGAAAGGGGAAGCTGTATACCTCCCGATTTTAAAAGTGCTAAAGGACATTTCAATCCCTTCGGAAAGGAACACGGGCTTTTAAACCCAAAGGGTTTCCATGCAGGTGATATGCCAAATGTATTTACCGATGAAAAGGGCAACCTAAAGGTTCACATTTTCAATCCATTCGTTACACTGAAAGAAGGGAAGAGGAACAGCCTATTTAAGGAAGGGGGAACCGCTATAGTTATTCACGAAAGGGGAGACGATTATACGTCAAACCCTGCGGGAAATGCGGGAAAGCGTATAGCATGCGGAGTAATAAAAAAATAATCACTCCCTTTTCCACAAATCCCTTCCGAATTTTTCCTTTAGTTCAAGCTCAAGCAGAAACGCATACTTTTGAAACGTATAAATCGCTGCCGAAACCGAAGCGAGAAATCCTCTGTATCCGTCAAGAAATCCCAGTTTTAATATGTAGAATTTAAAGAAACTCCACAAAGGATTAAAAATAAGTTTATAAATGCTAAATTTTTCTCCTTTTTTGCTTAATGATATTGCCATTTTTTCAGCATAATCCATATTCTTTTCGTATTGATGTCTCAAACTTTTGAAAGAGTAGTGATATAAATCCCCTTTTATCTTTCCTACTCTTCCTTTAACGATAGGTTTCTCGTGAACATCTCCCTCAAACACGACCTTTTTCTTTTTAAAAAGCCTTAATCTCCATTCGGGATACCAGACGTGATTTAAAAATTTTCCCATGTAATAAGTCCTTCTGGAAATCATATAGGATTCGTATCTCGGATTCCTTAACTCCCTTTTTATGTTTTCCTTAAGTTCCTTTGATACCTCTTCATCCGCATCTATAAACATTACCCACTCGTTGCTACACAACTCTATACCGTAGTTGAGCTTTTCCGAATAACTCATTTTCTTTTCCAGTCTATACACTTTTGCCCCGAGACTTTTTGCAACTTCAGCTGTTTTATCGGTTGAAAAATCGTCAAGGACTATAATTTCCTTTGCAAGCCCTTTAACACTTTTAATAGCCCTTCCTATATTCTTTTCCTCATTTTTTGCCTGAATAAGAACGGACAGCATAGAATACTTATTATGCTATCATTGACCTTTAGAGATATCGCAAAAGCAGTGGACGGAGAACTAAAAGGAAAACCATCGGAAATTGTAAAAGGAATATCCACCCCGGAAAATCCCAAAGAAGATACGGTAGTTTTTTGTCAAAACGATAAAGATATAGAAATGGCAAAGGAAAAAGCAAAGCTTTTGGTTGTGAACAGGGATATAGAGGGAAAGCCTTACATAAAGGTAAAGGATGTTAAGCTTGCCCTTGCACGCTTCCTTGATAAGTTCTTTCCCGAAGAGCATCCGATTGGTATATCAAAGCAGGCATCAATAGGTAAGAATGTTGAGATAGGTGTAGGAAGCTACATAGGAGACTTCGTTTTTATAGGAAATAACGTAAAGATAGGTAGAAACGTTAAAATCTACCCGTTTACATATGTGGGGGACAACACGGTTATAGGGGATGATACGATTATCTTCAGCGGTGTTCATATTTATAAGAACACGGTTATAGGAAAAAATGTAAGAATTCACAGCGGTGCGGTTATAGGTGCGGACGGATTCGGATACCATATAACCCCTCAGGGTATAAAGAAACTAAACCACATAGGAAACGTAGTGATTGAGGACAACGTTGAGATAGGTGCAAATACAACCGTTGACCGTGCCCTCATAGAGACAACCCTTATAGGTAAAAACACGAAGATAGATAACCTGGTTATGGTAGCCCACAACTGTAAGGTGGGGGAAAACAATATCTTGGTTTCTCAGGTTGGCTTGTCGGGAAGTGTAAAAACCGGCAAGAATGTAATACTTGCGGGACAGGTCGGTGTTGCGGATCACGTTGAGATAGGAGACAACGTAATAGTTACCGCAAAATCGGGTGTTGCAAGTAGTTTGGAACCTAACAAGACCTACGGTGCAAATCTTCCCGCAATTGAGTGGAGCAAGTGGAAGAGAATTTACATCTACCTCTTGCGCCTTCCCGAACTCTTTAAAAATCTTAAAAAATAATGGAGTATATATTTCTCATACTTCTTATTATCTCGGGTATCTTTCTCATTTACAGAAGCGGAAAGAGGAAAAGATCGTGCTGTGAGACTTAATCTAACGTTTTTACATTCTCAAGGGTATAGAGAGTAAAGGCCGAAAGAAGTATGCAAAGTAAAAGAGCCACCAAGGATGAAAGCAGTATTCCCGCAACGGATAGAGCCAGAGCTATGAGCAGAACTATAAGAATTACGGAAGTAGTTAGCCAAGTGAGGCCAACCCTTGTATACTTTAAGTTCGGAATTAACAGAAGAACAAGCATAGCTTGAAATCCTTCTTTATGCGTTCTCGCTATGTAAAGCTCCTTTGAAAGATAAGGTTTATAAATTAGCCACCATAGTCCGAGGATTATATAGAGCTTTGTGAATAGGTAAGATAAAACCGAAACCGTATAGACGTAAACTGTCTCCGCAAGCGTGTAGGTAAATACAGAAGCTTTAGGAAACAAAATCTTTTTAATATCGTATTCTCCACCTTCCTTTAGAACTTCCGTAAAGTGGATAACGGTTGAGTTTATAAGAAGGAATAGAAGATAAAAGGAAAAAACACCCACGTAGGGCAGCGGAGTTATCACGAAAAGCACGGTAAAGAAAAATATCCAAGGGACGAAAAAATCGGGTTTTAAGATTACTTCCCTTACCGAATCTATTAGAACCTCTCTCATACTCTTCAAGCGCTCAGCTTTATTTTAAGCTAAAATCAAGACATGGGGGTTGAGGAGTTACTTGAAGGATTTTACAACCAGATAACTTACGAAAAGATAGGCAAAGAACTTTCCGAGTATAAGGGTGTTGTTTTTTGCGGAATGGGGGGTTCCGGAATAGCGGGAACCTTTGCAAGCAAGTGGCTAAATCACAGAGGTGTGAAGATTCCCGCTTTTGTAATAAAGGGATACGAACTTCCCCCTTTTGTTGATAACGGTTATCTCGTCGTTTGTATAAGCTACAGCGGAAATACTGAAGAAACCCTTTCAAATTTTGAGGAGGCACTGAGAAGAGGGATTAAGCCCGTGTGTATAACCTCCGGAGGGAAGTTGAAAGAGCTTGCGGAAAAAAACGGATGTGAGGTTCACGAAGTTCCGAAAGGTTTTCAACCGAGATACGCTTTCGGTTATCTCCTTTCAAAAGCTTTGTGCCTTGTGGGTATAACGCCCGAGGAGATGGAGGACGCCAAGGAAAACTTGAAGGAAAACCTTGAAAAGATAAAGGAAGAGGGATTCAAAATAGCGGAAAGACTTTACGGATACATCCCCGTGATTTACTCCACCCCCCTTACCGATGCGATAGCGGAAAGATGGAAGGGACAGATAAACGAGAATGCAAAAACACCCCTTTATTATGCGGTTCTTCCCGAGATGCACCACAACGAGGTTATGAGTTGGAACAATCCCTCTTTAAGGAACAAATTTCATTATATCCTCATGTATGATGAGAAGGATTACCATAGGGTAAAGCTCAGGGTTGATATAACCGCAAAGCTTTTGAAGGATATGGGAATAGTTCCGATAATGCTAAAAGGAGAAGGTAACTCTTACCTTTCCCGTGCGCTTTACTTGGTTCATCTTGCGGACTGGGTGAGTGTAAAACTTGCGGAACTTTACGGATACGACCCGATGAAGGTTGATACGATAGAGAGGATTAAGCAAGAGATAAAGAAGTATGAATAATTACCTTCTTCGGCTTGCCTTTGTGGGAACAAACTTTTCCGGTTGGCAGGTTCAACCAAAAGAAAGAACCGTTCAGGGTGTTTTGCAGGATTCCCTTTCCCGAATCTTTAACGAGGAGGTTAAGGTAATAGGTTGTTGCAGGACAGATTCGGGTGTTCATGCCCTTGATTATGTGGCAAATTTTAAGACCGAAAAAGATTTTCCCGAAGAAAAGCTTTTACTTGCTTTGAACGGAATCCTGCCGAAGGATATAGGCGTTTACGAAGTGAAAAAGGTATCCCCCGAATTCAATGCGAGATATTCCGTAAAGGGAAAGGTCTACCTTTACAAAATTTGGAATGCTAATATAAGAAATCCCTTTTTGTATCCTTTTACCTGGCAGGTAAAAAAAGAGATAGACATTGAGCTTTTAAAAAGGGCTCTTGAACTCGTAAGGGGAAAGCATGATTTTAGAGCTTTCGCCAAGCTTGAGGAGGAGAGAAACACCGTGATAAATATTGAGGATGTTAACCTAAAAGTAGAAGGAAAGCTTATAAATATAAGGCTCAAAGCCTCCCACTTCCTGAGGTATATGGTAAGAAGAATTATCGGAACCGCAGTAAAAATATCCTCGGGAGTTTACGAACTATCTCTAATGGAGGAGCTACTTGAGGGAAAAGGTAAGGCACCCTACACCGCACCTCCCCAGGGTCTACACCTTGAAAAGGTCATACTTTAACCCGCGGGTTCTCCTTTATTTTATTAACATGAGAGAAAGACCTCTACCGGACTGGGTAAAGGAAAGAATTCTTCAAAAAGTGAGGAACAAGGCGCTCGCTCAGGAAGCCTTTAAGTATATAACCGTTGTTGAGAAAGATGACGGAACGCTTCTCGTTAAAGAGAACTTCAACAACACCCAACACCATGCCCTCTGGTTTATGGTGTTAGCGTGTGTTAACTACGCTCAGAGGCTCCTCAGAGGTGAAGATATAGAGGATATCTGAGCTAAAATATTCCTCATGCTTACCAAGGAAGAAAAGAAAGTCGTTGCGGGAATAACATTCGTAGTTGTTGCAAGATTTTTGGGACTTTTTCTACTTCTTCCTGTTCTTGCTCCCTACGTTAAGAAACTTTCGGGAAGCACACCGCTTCTTACGGGTCTTGCGGTAGGTATATACGGACTAACCCAGGCGTTGCTTCAGATTCCCTTCGGATACCTCTCGGATAAATACTCAAGGAAAGGAGTAATAACGGTCGGGCTTCTCGTATACACATTGGGTAGCTTTCTCGGCGGTATAGCTACAAACATATGGAGTATGCTTGTTGCCCGTTTCCTTCAGGGGGCAGGAGCAATATCTTCCGCAGCAATAGCTCTATCCGCGGACCTCATAAGGGAAGAGGTAAGAACGGTGGCCTTTGCCCATATAGGGGCGGCAATAGGTATGACCTTTGCCTTCAGCATAGTAATTGCTCCCGTTCTTGCGGGTAAACTCGGCGTTCCTTTCATCTTTTTCCTCACGGGAACGCTTTCTCTTTTGGCACTTTTATATCTTCTTTTATTTATTCACGAACCGAAGAGGCACGAAAAGGAAATAGAACCCTTTTTAAAACTTCTTCCTCAGATACTCACGGATAAAAACCAGATGGCTGTGAACCTATCTATAGGAATCCTCCACCTTATTCTTGTATCTATATTCACCGTTGTTCCTATTGAACTAATAGAACGTTACAACCTACCGAAACCCGAGCACTGGAAGATATACCTGCCGGTTATTCTTATATCCCTCGCAATAATGGTTCCCGCCATAATAATTGCGGAGAAAAGGGGAAAAATAAAGCCCGTTTACCTTTCGGGTATACTCCTTATATCCTTGGGGTTTCTCGCCCATATCCTCATCAGGGATATATACGGTGTTTTTCTTATGCTTCTTTTCTTCTTCATAGGCTTTCACCTTCTTGAACCCATACTTCCTTCCCTTCTTACAAAATTTGCAGGTTCCGAAAGGAGGGGAATAGCGGTGGGAGTATACAATACTATACAGTTCATAGGTGCATTTTTAGGCGGTGTTTTGGGAGGTGTATTCCTTAAACTCGGGAAGGATTATCTAATTACCGTTGACCTTCTCATATCTATTCTGTGGTTTATCTTTATAGCTTTATGGATAAAAGGAGTTGAGATAAAGAAGAGGGCGAATCAGCCGTAGAGGGATATTCTCGTTTCCTTTCTTTCCATGTATCCTTTTCTGAGTTTGTATCCCTCTTCGGGGTAAAGTCCGTAAAAGAGATTCTGAACGTGATTTCCTTCAACAAAGAAGCACCATCTTTCTATGGCACTTCCTACGAGTATTGAGAGGTAAATCGTTGAAAGGAGATAAATGTTCACGGTTCCGGTTATGTAAACGTATATCAAAAGGAATAGGGGAATTATGAAGGTAAATAGGTATGCAAGGGGTATAAAGGTGGGAAGCATTTGTTTTCCCTTTGCGTAGTAAAACTCCGTTGTGCAGTAGTTATCCGTTGTTGAGCCTTTGTCTATAACCCTTATGGGTCTGTTATGGGGAAGGTTCAGAGCTTCGTTGAGCGTGGGACGCTTTATATAGAACTGTCTAATGTTAAAGGCAAGCCTAAAGCCGAATCCGAGCAGAACAAAGAGGAACGTAAGGAATAGGAACGTTCCCGTATAGGGAAGGTTGTAGAAGTATGAGATTATTGTAAAAGCAGAGGAGCCAAGCATTAAATACATTAGAAGATAGTAGATAACCGTTATTCCCGTGTTCCACTCAAGAACAAACTTGTTGCTTGCGTAAATCATTGCGGTTGAAAACCCGCTTAAAACACCCAGAATCCAGGTTATTATTCCGAAGGTGTGTTCAAGGAAGGGAGATACTTCAAAGTATTTGAGTATAAGGTAAATGAGCAGTGTAAATCCGTAAGCTCCGCTAAAAACTGCTTCCCTTGAAAGCCACGAAGTATTAAACCTCTTTATAGCTTTCCAAGCTCTCAACTTGTGCCCGAGGTGAAAAGATGCACCTATGGCTCCCAAGCCTATTAGTATGAGGCTTATAGTTCCCGATAGAAGAACAACTTCTTTAGGAAGTCCCCTGCCCTTTCCGAAAAGGGTAAGAAACTCAATAAAGTAAGTAAAGATAAATAAACCTATAGACGTTCCCGCTGTTAAAAAGAAGAATATAAGGGAAATGGGCGGGTGCATTTCTTACCTCCTTTTATGGTAATTGTTCGTAAACTTCCTCGCTCTTTTCTTCGGTTGCTTTTTGTCCAGCGGATGTGTGGTGTCTTCTCAGAACTTCAAGGAAAAGAGGGTTATCGGGTTTAAGGATGTGCTTTTCAAACTCTTCAAGGTTTATCTTCGTTTCCTGTCTCGGTAGGTAGTGATTTGCGGGATTTGTTCCCATATCGGGGAAGAGAACAAAACCGTTTCTCTCCTTTATGAGCCTGTAAACTTCGCTGTTCGGGTCTTCAATATCCCCGAAGAACCTTGCCCTTGCGGGGCAGGTTAAAACGCATGCGGGTTGTCTGTGTTCCGGCGGAAGGGTTTCATCGTAAATCCTGTCTATGCAAAGGGTGCATTTTTTCATAACCTTATCCGCTTCGTCAAACTCACGACAACCGTAGGGACATGCCCACGAGCAGAGCTTACAGCCTATACAGTCATCGTAGTTTACCAGAACTATACCGTCTTGTTCCCTCTTGTAGCTTGCGCCGGTGGGACATACGGGAACACAGGGTGCATCCTGACAGTGGAGGCACGACTTGGGAAGGTGGAATACTTGGGTTTCGGGAAATTCGCCCGTTTCATAGGTAAATATTCTGTTATACCATACGCCTGAAGGGTGAGCTCCAAAGGGGTCATAATCGGATAAGGGGCCGAAAGCAGCCTGTGTATTCCACTCTTTACAGTTTGTAGCACAGGCATGACAACCGACACAGGTGTTCAAATCTATAACGAGAGCATACTGCGGCATATTTCTACCTCCTTAAATTTTATGGTTTATACCTTAAAAGCTCGGTCCATCTTTCCTTAATGTAAGGAAGGGGTTCTACCTTAAACTCGGGATAGGTTTCGGGTGTTTGGTCTTCCGCCTTGTAAACCCTTACCTTTGTATCAAACCAGGCAAGGTGTCCCGTGATGGGGTCTCCGTAGTAAAACTCCCTTCCGCCCATTCTTATGGAGTGGGGTATTACATGGTTGAGAAGGAATCCCTGATGTCCCTCTTCAGCTTCGGGTTTCAGTCCCCAAGCTCCGGCCATCTTTCCTATTGCGTTCCACGTCCAGACGGAGTTCGGCTCGGTGCATTCGGTGAGGAATACCTGACACTTGACCTTACCTATTCTGGACTCAACCCATACCCAGTCAAGGTGCTTTATACCGAGTTTCTTAGCTGTCTTCGGGTTCATATACAGGTAATTTCTTGTTGATATTTGTCTGAGCCATGCATTCTGTGAGTCCCAGGAGTGATACATCCACTGGGGTCTCTTTGTAAATGCGTAAAGGGGGTAATCGTCTCCGCTTACCTCTTCCTCAAAGGGCGGATACCAGAAGGGTAAGGGGTCAAAGTATTTCACAAGCCTTTCCCTGATTACAGGGTCGTTGGGGGGCTGGTTTTCCCCTTCCCAGAGTCCCTGTCCCGCAAGCCTGAACTTCTGAAGCGTTTCAACGTAGAAGTTCATTATTATGGGGTCTGTTCTTTTTACAAACTTAACGCTTTTTGCCCATTCAAGATAATCCTTATTCGCATACCTGTAGTAGCGCATGTGTTCGGGAAGCGGATAGTAGAAAAAGCCCTTATTTTTTGCATACATCTCAAGCTGTTTCGGGTTGGGTTCTCCTACAAAGTGTTTATCTCCGTTCTTTCCTCTCCATCCCGCGAGTGCCCCTATACCGGGCTGAGGTTGCCAGTTTATGAGGAAATCCTTCCAATCCTTGTATTTGGGTGTTCCATCTTCATTTACAAAGCCCGGAAGACCGAGTTTCGTTCCGAGCCTTACCATTATTTCTCCCCAGGGGAGGACGTCAAGCTTTTCACCCTTTATGTCTCTCGGCTCAACTATGGGCTGTCTTATGGCGTCAACGGGTCCCGAGGCAACGGAGGGCGGTCTGTCAAGAAGTGAGAGGGCGAACCATTGCTCCAGATACGTGGCATCCGGAAGAACAAGATCCGAGTAGGCTACCATCTCGCTGTAGAAGGCGTCTATAGTTATTATCTTCGGAATTACGTAGTTTCCGCTTGCATCCTTAGCGGTGAGGGCTTTGAGAATATAGGGAATATTCTGGGAAGAGTTCCAGGCCATATTTGCCATGTAAATCATAAGGACTTCTATATCGTATGGGTTTCTCTCGTAGGCTGCGGGTATTACGTTCTGTATAAGTCCGTGGGCTGCTATGGGGAATTCCCAGCTATAAGCTCTGTCTATTCTAAGGGGATTTCCGTTTTCATCAACAAGAAGGTCGTCGGGACTTTGAGGAATACCGAGGTGGGGACCGTAAGGCTTTCCGAACTCAAGCTCATCAAGGGATTTTATCTTCTTGGGTTTGGGCAAGTCCTCTATGTGCTTGGGATACGGGGGTTTTGCGAGGTGTCCTCCGGGTCTATCAATGCATCCAAGAAGCATCATGAGAACGAATACCGCCCTTGCGGTTTGGTATCCGTTTGAGTGGGAAGCTATTCCCCTCATTATATGGAAGGAGACGGGTCTTCCCTTCATGGTCTTGTGCTTTCTTCCCCATACGTCGGTCCACTCTATGGGAAGCTCTATCGGATTGTAAAGGGCGGTAACTCCCAGTTCTTTTGCTATTCTTTCTATCGTCTCCGCGGGTATTCCGGTAATCTTTGATACCTTTTCCGGTGTGTAATCCTTAACTATCCTTTCCGCAAATATATCAAAAGCGGGTCTTACTTTATATCCTTCGGGCGTTTCAAACTCACCTATGAAAGCGGGGTCCAGGTTATCGGGAACTATGCGGTCCGCGGGTTTAAAGCTGTTTGACTTTTTGTCAAATACCATGGGCTTTCCTTCTTCATTTCTGTAGAAAAGGCCGTCCTTTGGCGTTCCGGGAGCCTGAATCACGAGCCAGGGAGCGTTTGTGTATTCCTTGAGAAACTCCCAATCTATGAGGTTGTATTTAAAGAGAACGTGCGCAAGACCTAAGATGAAAGCTCCGTCCGTTCCGGGTTTTATGGGAACCCACTCGTCCGCTATGGCCCCGTAGCTCCATCTTACGGGGTTGACGAAAACGAACTTTCCTCCCCTTCTCTTCAGTTCCTGTATACCGAGCTTAAAGGGATTTGATGCGTGGTCCTCCGCAACACCTATCATCATGAAATACTTCGTGTGTTCAAAGTCCGGGTCTCCGAACTCCCAGAAGGAGTATCCCACGGACATAAGCCCTGCCGCTGCAACGTTAACGGAACAGAACCCACCGTGTGCCGCCCAGTTTATCGTTCCTATTTGGCCTGCAAACCATCCGTTTATCGCCTGCATCTGGTCTCTTCCCGTGAAGAATGCAACCTTTGCGGGATTCTTTTGTGCGGCTTCCCTTATCCATTTAGCCGCTATCTCAAGGGCTTCATCCCATTCTATTTCCTTAAACTGTCCCGAACCGCGGGGACCTACCCTGAGTAAGGGTTTTCTCAACCTTGCGGGAGAGTATTCTTTCATTATTCCCGAGGAACCCTTAGCACATAGAACACCTTTATTTAGAGGGTGGTCATCGTTTCCCTTTATATATGTAACCCTACCGTTTCTTACGTAAACCTCTATACCGCAACGGCAAGCACACATATAACATGTGCTGTAATACTTCTTTTCGTAAAAGCTTCCGCCAATTTCCATAGAAGTTCCCTCCTTAACTTCTTTTAACAATAAACACTTTGGTCGGTATGTAGATGACACACTTCCTTAAGGTATTATAAGACTTACTTATAGGTTCTATAAGTAGCAGCGGGATTTAAAATCTGTAAGGAATGAGAATCGTTCTGAAAATAGGCTCAAACCTTCTTGAGACACCTGAAGGGGATATAGACCTCAGGTTTCTCTCCAAACTTGCGGAAGAAATTAAAAGATTAAAGGGAAAGGGATACGAGTTTCTTATAGTTTCTTCGGGTGCAGTTCTTTCGGGTGCAAAAAAGCTCGGTATCAAAGAAAGGCCGAAGGATTTAATAACCAAACAGGCACTCTCCGCTGTAGGGCAAGCATACCTTATGCATCTATACGACACCGTTTTTTCAAACTACGGCCTTATGGTGGGACAAGTTCTCCTTACAAAGGATGTATTTTCCGCAAAGAACAAGGATAGGTTTACAAACGCAAGGAATACCCTTAACAAGCTTCTTGAGATGGGAATAATTCCCGTAATTAACGAAAACGATGCGGTTGCGGTAAGCGAGCTTATATTCGGCGATAACGATTTTTTAGCTGCATACGTTTCTTTTATGGTAGGAGCAAACCTTTTCGTTATATTTTCAAGTGCGGGAGGACTCAGGGATTACGAGGACAGGATTATACCCGTTGTTGAAAGAATTGAGGAAGCCTTTAAATACGTAAGGGGAACAGGAACGAGCTTCGGGACGGGAGGTATGAGAAGTAAGCTGGAAGCAACAAGACTCGCAACCACATTAAACATCCCCGTGATAATAACGGGAAAAGATGACTCCCTTGAGGATATAGTGAATTTCAAGACAAAGGGAACACTCTTTAAACCCTCAAAAAGAAAACTCAGGAATGCACTTAAAGTTATAGCAACACTTGAAGAGCCCAAAGGTGTAATAGTTGTAGACCGAGGAGCTGTGAAAGCCCTGAAAGAAGGGAAGAGCCTTCTTCCCGCGGGTATAAGGAGAGTTGAGGGAGTTTTTGAAAAGGGTGATATAGTAAGTGTTATAAATGAAGAGGGGTTAATCGTAGGGAAAGGTAAGGTAAACTTTTCTTCGGAGGAGCTTGAAAGGATAAAGGGACTAAAGACAAAGGAAGTGAGAGAACTCCTTAAAACTACAAAGGATGAGGCTATTCATAGAGATAACATGGTTGTGTTTCTTTAAAGACTTTAAAATTTATATCTATGTTTAAAACGGAGTTTGAATTTCCCGAAGAACTCAAGAGGAAGCTTGAGGAACACATAAACTACTTTCCCAAAAAACAACAAGCCATACTTCTTTGTCTCCACGAAATCCAGGATTACTACGGCTACATTCCTCCCGAAAGCCTAAAGCCCCTTGCGGATATGCTTGAACTTCCCCTTAACCACGTTGAGGGAGTTGTAGCCTTTTACGATATGTTTGACAGGGAAGATAAGGCTAAATACAGGATTAGGGTATGTGTAAGCATAGTTTGCCATCTTATGGGCAAGAATAAACTGCTTGAGGCTCTTGAGAAGATACTCGGCATAAAGCCGGGGGAAACAACTCCGGACGGGAAGTTTAAGATAGTTCCCGTTCAGTGTCTCGGTGCTTGTTCGGAAGCACCCGTATTTATGATAAATGAGGATGAGTATAAATTTGAAAGTGAGGTGCAGCTGAATGAGGTCCTATCCCGCTATACCTAGAATTTATGCGGAAACTACTTTGAATATGCTTCTAAAGAGGGCTAAAAAGCCCCGTGTTCATACAATAGATGAATACATTAAGGACGGAGGATACCAAGCCCTTGAAAAGGCATTTAACATGTCCCCCGAGGAAATAATAGACTGGGTTGACAAAAGCACACTGAGAGGAAGAGGAGGAGCGGGATTCCCCACGGGTAAAAAGTGGAAGTTTGCGGTTCAAAATCCCGCCCCGAGATACTTCATATGTAACGCGGACGAATCGGAACCGGGAACGTTCAAAGACAGGATTATTATAGAAAGAGACCCCCACCTACTGATAGAGGGAATAATAATATCCTCATACGCTATAGGGGCAAACGAGGCTTACATTTACATAAGGGGTGAGTATACCGCGGGTTATTACATCCTCAGGGATGCCATAGAGGAGGCGAAGAAAAAGGGACTTCTCGGTAAAAACATTCTCGGCTCGGGTTTTGACCTTGAGATATACGTGGCAAGGGGTGCGGGTGCGTATATCTGCGGTGAAGAAACCGCACTGATAGAAAGCCTTGAAGGAAAAAGGGGACACCCCAGACTGAAGCCCCCCTATCCCGTTCAAAAGGGTCTTTGGGGAAGGCCTACGGTTGTTAACAACGTTGAGACCATAGCTAATATCCCTTACATAATCTCAATGGGATGGGAGGAATACAGGTATATAGGCCCCAGCGATTACGCAGGTCCGAAGCTATTTCCCGTCAGCGGTAAAGTTAAAAAGCCCGGTGTTTACGAGCTTCCTATGAATACGACTCTGAGGGAAGTAATCTTCAAGTATGCGGGAGGAACGCTCGGAAACAAGAAGGTTAAGGCTGTTTTTTCGGGAGCACTTGATTGCTTTTCCCATGAGGAGCTGGATATACCTATGGATTACTCCCCGCTGGGATTCGGCGGAACCGGAACGGTTATAGTTCTCACGGAAGAGGACGATATCGTTGAAGCAGCCCTGAAGATTGCGGAGTTTTACGAACACGAGACCTGCGGTCAGTGCACCCCTTGCAGGGTCGGCTGCTACGAACAGGCTAACCTCCTTGAAAAAATTTACAAGGGAGAGGCGGATGAAAAGGACTGGGAAGGTTTTGATTTCGTAAACAGAAACATACAACCCACATCTATATGCGGTCTCGGAGCTGTTGCGGGAAGACTAATAAGACAAACCATTGAGAAGTTTCCCGAGGAGTGGGAAAGGTATAAAAAGAAGCTCCAGAAGGTCGGGGCTTGAGCTCCCTTTACTTTTTTTCCCTTCCGAAACAGAATAAATATTTATGAAGAAAACTTATAAAAATATAGAACTTGAACTATTAAAGGAAATTTCCGACCTTGAGTATTACGATGTAAAGGCTCCCTTAAACTCAAAGGATTTCTGGAAGGAGTGGCAAGAAAAATTCAACAGGGCAAACCTCACCTTAATAGCCCTCAGGAATATTCTCAGAAAAAACAGATTAAGCAAGCAGGATTTTAAGAAGGTTGTGAACCTTATAAAAAGCTATGAGGATATAATATCCTATCTGAACAGCCTTAAAGCTACAGCCCTCAATGCGAGGGGCTACTACGGAGGTTACTTTATAGAGTTTGAAGAAGACGATGAGGATGAAATGGAAGGAGGTTAAAGATGTTTGAAGGATTCAAAGAGGTTACGGATAAAGACTTTTACAAGGCTGTTATGATGAACCCTAAGCCTTCCGTTGTTGTTTTTACAGACCCTAACAATCCCGCGAACGAACAGTTAAAGCCCATTCTTGAGAAGTTTCAAAAACTTTACGGGGATAAGGTTGAGTTCTTTTATCTGGACGTTACAAAAAATACATCTTTTGAGGACTTCGGTATATTTAACTTTCCCGCCATACTTTACTTCAGGGATACCATGGAACTTGACAGGCACGACTTCATACCCACCGAGGAAATGGTAGAACAAGCCATAAAAAGGCTTTTGAGGATGGTCTGATGAGAAGGGGTTTTACACTAATAGAGGTTCTCGTTGTTTTAATTATTCTCGGTCTTATTGCCGCCTTAATAGTTCCCAAAATAACTTCTCAGGTTGACGAGGCAAGGATAAAAACAACTAAGCTACAGCTAAAGGCAATAAAGAACGCCCTTGAACAATTTAAACTTGATAACGGCTTTTATCCTACGACCGAGCAGGGGTTAAAGGCACTCGTTGAAAAGCCCACAACACCGCCGGAGCCCAAGAACTGGAAGCAGTATATGGAAAAGCTGCCTAAAGACGCCTGGGGAAATGACTTTATTTACATATCGCCCGCGGGTTCAAAACCTTACGAGTTGAAATCCGCAGGTCCCGACGGCGTTGAGGGAACGGAGGACGACATAAGCGTGTGGGATTTATGAGGGGATTTACACTCCTTGAAACGGTTATAGCTCTAACCGTTATAGGTTTAACGCTATCCGTTATATTTTCCCTCCTCTCCCGAAGCATAAAAACCATGGAAGATGTAAAACGCCAATGGGAAGATTTTACATACCTTGATAGAGCTGTTAAGCTCGGGATAAGCAACGGAATAAATGTAGAAGAAAAAAAGCTTGAGGAATACGAAGTAAAAGTAAGGATTTATAAAAAAGGAAATGTGGAGTTTATACTTCTTGAGTAATCCTTCCGTCCTTTAAGTAAATAATTCTTGAGAAGAAGCGTTTTAGTTCTTCGTTGTGGGTAGCAACTATAAAGGTTATACCTTTTTTGTTCATCTCTTTAAAGAGATTGAAGATTTTTTCACCTTCTTTGCTATCAACGTTTCCCGTAGGTTCGTCCGCAAGGATTAAAAGAGGTTCAATCATAAGCGCTCTCCCTATCGCAACCCTTTGCTGTTCACCTCCCGAAAGCTGGTAAGGTTTGTGATTAATCCTGTGGGAAAGCCTCAAGAAGGAAAGTATCTCCATAGCCTTTTTTTTCGGTTCCCTTACACCCAAAAGCTCCCCTATAATCGTGAGATTCTCAAGAACGGTAAAGTCCTCAAGGAGGTAGTAAAACTGGAATATGTATGCTATCCTTCTTTTTCTCAGCTCCGCAAGTTCGTCCTCATCCATAGCGGATATCTCCTTTCCGAATACCTTTACCTCACCCTCCGAGGGTTTATCAAGACCGCCTATTATATGAAGGAGCGTGCTTTTTCCCGAACCGGAAGGTCCCATAATACCCAGAAACTCACCTTTATTCACAACCATATTTATACCCCATAGGGCTACGGTTCCGTTTTTGTAAACCTTCTTAAGATTCCTCAGTTCCACCAATCTCTCCATCTT
>CAYRMG010000023.1:0-20082 GCA_964425585.1 uncultured Aquifex sp.
GTCTTAAGTATCCCAAAAGACCGTTTTCTTGAGGCAGTCTAAGGGGATTTTTTGTATCGGAAACCTGTATATCTGAGGAAGAACCACCTCCTCCGCATGCACTCAGAAGATTTATGCCCGATATAACAAAAGGCAGGTATATACTTTTTTTGAAAAGCTCCCTTCTGTTCATGTTCACCTCCTTTTTTGTTGCTTTTATTTTGTAAATTAAACGTTAGTTGAGCGTAACTTAAGAAAAGTTAAAAAATGTTAAAATTATCAACATTATGAGAAAAGTTCTTCTACTTTTTAGTTTCATGCTTTTATTTTCCTTCGGACTTGAGAGGGAATTCGGTGTAAAGCTCGGATACCTATTCGGTTCTTATGACAGCGTATACGGAGGGGATAAGGACATAAACTCGATAGAAACCTTTTCCGTTTACGGAGCTCTTTCTTCGGAAGCACCTCAGGGATTTACCGCAGGCCTTTCCCTTGAGCTTGTTACATCAAACGATTTTGATGACAATTTAGCCTGGAGTTATACAGGCATTGAACTGAATCCCTTTGCCCAGATTCAGTTTTCGGAAAAGTTAAATCTTTATGCAGGTTTTGGACCATCTTTGAACAGATTCAAGGAAAAAGTAGGAAACTCAAGCAACGAATCAACATCTCTCGGCATTCAATTTATGGTCGGGGGCAAATACAGAATATGGGAAACAACGGGTTTAATCCTTGAGTATAAATTAAAAAACTTTATAACAGGTGATTACGACAATACCCTCCTTCACCACATAAATGTGGGTCTCTTTTTCTCATTCTAAGATTTACTTATTTCCTTATATAAGAATTTTTTTATCCTTGAAGATTAACAAAGTAGTAAAATAAATCCTTGTGTCTATTAAAGAGCGGGAGGTAAGAAAATGGAAGCCTCAAGAAGGGATTTCATAAGTATAGGTATAGGGGCTTTAGGAGCTGTCGGAGGTTTAGGAGCACTTTACGCTCTCGTTCGTGTAATGCTTGAGCCTTCGGAAATTGCAGCACTCGGTGCTAAAACAGAAGTAGACGTGTCTAAAATTCAACCCCTTCAGGTAAGGGTAACTTCTTGGAAGGGGAAAACGCTTTTCGTTATAAGGCTACCGAAGGACTTTTCTCCCGAAGGCTATTCCCTAAAAGAAGGAGCTCTCAACAGTAAAGGTAAGAGAAATTACGAAATCCTGAAAGGCCACGATGTATTTGCACTAGTGGGAGTTTGCACGCACCTCGGATGTATTCCCCTCTGGAAGCCTCAGGGTGCAGATGTATCAAAAGGGAAACCTGTGTTTCACTGTCCCTGTCACGGAGGAATTTATACACCTTACGGAGATGTAATAACTGGTCCACCGCCGAGACCCCTATTTATACCTCCCCAAAAGCTTGAAGGCAATAAGCTGACGGTTGGAGTTGAAGGATTTGTAAAGGAACTCATTTAAAGGAGGTGGGCTATGGGATTAATTGAGAAAATAGTGGACTGGATTGATGAGAGGGCTCATATAAAGGAGATTTACAGAACCCAGATGGTTGAATACAAAGTTCCCAAAAACCTCACCTTCCCCTATGTTTTCGGTATACTCGCACTTGTTACCTTCGCCATACAGATAATTTCGGGAATGGTTCTCCTTCTTTATTACAAGCCTTCCGTAGCTGATGCCTTTGACAGTGCAACCTATACGATAATGGGGGAAATACCATTCGGATGGCTCTTCAGACATATACACGCAACGGGAGCTAACTTCTTTATGGCCATTGTCTACCTCCATATGTTCACGGGAATTTACTACAACGCCTATAAAAAACCCCGTGAACTTGTCTGGATAGTAGGATGGCTCATTTACTTCGTTCTGATTCTCACAGCCCTTTCGGGATATCTTCTCCCGTGGGGACAGCTCTCTTACTGGGGATTCATAGTTACGACCGAAATACCCGGTTCCCTTGCGGATGCACCCATACTGAAGGGACTGTTTAAGGCAATAGCCGAAACGATAGTTCTCTGGATGAAGGGGGGATACGTAGTTACGGACGTAACCCTCGGAAGAGTATTCGGCTCACACGTTCTCATATATCCCTTAATACTCCTTGCCCTTGTAGGAACACACCTATACCTTGTAAGGGCTGCGGGAATTTCCAATCCCGAAGGAATTGAGTATGACAAGAAGAAAAACCCCGATAAATTCGTTCCCTTCCACCCCTATATGACTCTGAAGGAAGGCGCTTACGTAATGTGGTATCTTGCGGTATTCTTCTTCTTTGTGTTCTTCCACATAAGTCACTTCCTTCCCGCGGATAACTTTGAGCCTGCAAATCCCCTAAAGACACCTCCTCACATAGCTCCCGAATGGTATCTTCTCGGATACTATGAGGTTTTCAGGTCTATACCTTCAAAGTTCTGGGGATTTGTAGCCTTTAACCTTCTCCTGTTATTACTTCTGCTCCTTCCCTTCTTAGACTGGTCTCCGCTAAAGAGTGCAAGAAGAAGACCCCTATTCTTTATAGCTTTCCTCGTGTTCATGTTCTCCGCTATGGCTCTCACCATTCTCGGAACTATGCCACCCACACCCACGAATGCAAAGCTCGGACTGTTCTTCGCTACATTGGTATTCGGATTCTTCCTATCCTTGCCCATAATTTCGTTCATAGAGTATGGATGGTATAAAGCAAAGGGAGGTGAACAGTGATGAATACCTGGGGAATAATAAAGAGCGTAATCTTCGGCGGTTCGGTCATTGTATTTTTCTTCCTTCTTTGGTTCTACAATCCTTTCAAACACGTTGAGCACTACGAAGTTGACAAAGAGGTTCAGAAGATAATAGACAACCCTTGGAAGAAAACGATACACGGAAAAACGATAGCGGAAGAGGGAAGGGAGCTCTTTATAACCAACTGTTCATCCTGTCACTCCCTCAGATACGACGGTATATACCTTATGAGTGTTAGGATGAATCCTAAATGGAAGAATGTTGAAAAATCCGCAGGAAGACCCATATACAGACACGGAAAGCTCTATAAAGATAGATTTTTCGTGCCTAAGGATGTTTACGAAGCCTTTGCCTACGATGACCTTCAAAATTTAAAAGCTTCCCTCGGACAGGTTCCCCCAGACCTTTCAACCATGTATTTAGCTAGGGGTGAAGGTTATCTTTATAACTTTATCCTGAACCCCCAAAAGGTTATTCCGGGAACCGCTATGCCCCAGCTCTTTAACCCTCAATACGATAAGCAGGCCAAAGAAAAAGTCGCAAAAATCGTTGCTTACCTCAAATCCGTAAACACTCCCCCTCCCAAAGAGCAGGCAAAAAGAACGGTTATGGGAATACTCGTTATCGCTTATTTCATAGTTATGGGAGCACTTCTGTGGAAATACAGGGACAACCTACTCAAGAGACTCGGATACCATTAATCTCCCTTCCCTTTTTCTTTTATCCTTTATATGAAGGGAAGAACATTTGAAGATTTAGCGGTCAAGTATTTATCCGATAAAGGATACAAAATTCTTGAAAGAAATCTGAGAAGTCCATACGGGGAAATAGATATACTCGCCGAAAGGAGCGGAAGAAAAGTAATAATAGAGGTAAAGGGAAGTAACTCCTTTTTTCCGACAGAAAAGCTAACAAAGAAAAAGATAGAAAGGCTTTTAAAAACCTTTTTCTTCCATTACGACGAAGAAGCTTCTTTGGAACTCATAGTTGTCTATAGAGGAAAAATTTACCATTATAAAAATTTGGAGTGGAGTTATGAAGAAAAGCTTTGAACTCGGTGAGATATGCATTAGCATACCTACCGTCTCCCATGACCTCTCTATAAAAGAGCTGAAACAGGTATTTTCGGAACTCAAAATTTACGAATATCTCACCGTTCTTCGGGAAGGGAAACCTGTCGGAATAGTATTCAGAAAAGACGTAGAAAACATAACCCAAAAGAACCTATCCGCAGGGGAGCTTAGTAAAATTGTTATAAAGATTAGGGACTTTAGTCTTGAGAGGGAAGGATTAATAGGTATAGTTGAACTCCTTCCCATAATTAGGGAACCCATTATAGTTGTTGATAAAAAGGGAAACTACATAGGTGTCCTTACTTATGATGTTTTACTTCACTACATAACGAAGTATAAGGAATACGTTATTCCTTTAATACAGCATGTAAGGGAATCCTTCGGAAAGGAACAATACCTTTACGTTTTCGGTATTAAGAACCTTAAAGGCTTTAGGGAAAGGTTCGGGAGCGAAAAATGCACGGGATTAATCAAAATCCTCAAGGAGGATATACAGGAAAACTTCAGGGGTGAGATAGAGGAAATTGCGGAAACGAGCGAGATATGGGTTCTCACGGACGAACCTCCCGAAAAGGAAAAAATAAAAGCCCTTTACGAGGAGTTCTTTAAAGAGTATTCTGTTCTGTTCGGTGATTACCCCGAAGCTTCCCTATACGGTCTTTCAATTAGCCTCAAATACATTGAGGATCAGGACACCTTTTTCAAGAAACTAAAGGAAGCAAGGGAAAGGGTTAAGAAGATATCGGGTTATATATTTATGATTCAAGGTGTTCAACCCAAGCTTATACTTTACGACCCCAGGAAGAAAAAAATACTCAAGGATATAAAGGAAAAAATAGTTGAAGACTTTAGGAAAATAGTTAATGAGCTTATAACATCGCCTAAAGATGTTTGGGAGTTCGTTCTTTACGATATGTTTAAAAAATACCCATACTTTGAACTCTTTTACCTTATAAGTTCAAGCGGGCTTCAGGTTTCCAATAACATTGTAAACCCAAAAGTTAACTACTTCGTAGCTCAAGGGAAAAAGGGAGCGGATAGAAGCGAAAGGGCATACTTCAAAGAGGCTATGGAGAACGGAGAATACATATCGGATATATACCTATCTAAGGCGACGGATGATTTTTGTATAACCGTCTCAAAAAGGTTTGAATACAACGGTAAAGTTTACGTTCTTGCTGGGGACATAAACTTTAAGGAAATACATAAGCTTATAAAGGAGAGTTCCAGCCTTGAAAAGGCGGGTGTGGGATGAGAGAGGCTGAGGTATTCAGGGAAACAAGGGAAACAAAAATAAGGCTTTACATAAACCTTGACGGCAGCGGAAATTATAATGTAAAGACACCTGTAGGGTTTTTAACCCATATGCTTGAGTCCTTTGCAAAGCACGGTAGGTTTGACCTTGAGGTTGAAGCGGAAGGTGATGTTCACGTATCCCATCACCATACCGTTGAAGACTGCGGCATAGTTATGGGTAAGGCATTTCTCAAAGCCTTAGGAGATAAAAAGGGTATAAGGAGATACGGATACTCCATAATTCCCATGGATGAAGCTCTTGTTCTTTCATCTATAGATATATCGGGAAGACCCCTTTTCTTCTACGAGGATAAAGGTCTGAGAGGGAAGATAACTGAGTTTGATTTTGAACTGATATGGGAGTTTTTTAAAGGATTTGCGTTGGAAAGCAAGAGCACGCTTCATATAAAGGTTATAGACGGAAGGATTTTACACCACATTGCGGAGGCCTGTTTTAAGTCCTTTGCTATAACCTTAAGGGAAGCGGTAAGGCTTGAAGGAGAAGGTGTTCCGTCCACAAAGGGTATTATTTGAGCTCATAGGGGTTTTGTATATTCATCCCGAGCTTCTTAAACCTTCTGTTGAAGGTAATTACTTCCTTTACACCTATCTTTTTAGCTTTTGCTGCTTTCATACAATCAAGGAAGCTTCCCTTTTTCTCCTCATACATTCTTAGTGCTTCCTTTATGAAGGGCTTTATCTCAACGTTGTAGGTCTCATCATCAAGTATCGTTCTTATTACGTTTACTATATCCTCCCTCTCCCACCTGTATCCGTATTCCAAGAAGTAAACAAGCTCTATTATAACTTCTTCGGGAATAAATAGCTTCTCTCCTTTTTGTGAAATCTCTTCAAGAAGGGTCTCAATTCTTTCAACCTTTTCCTCTTCTCCGGAAAGAAAATCAAGGAGTATAACGGTGTCTATCAGCTTCATTAAGATTAATGTTAAAATATTTCTCTCATGATTTCGGTCGTAATTCCCGCATACAACGAAGAGGAAAATATACCAATACTCTATCAGAAGTTAAAAAAGGTTCTTGATAACTTAAAGGAAGACTACGAAATAATATTCGTTGATGACGGCTCAACCGACCGAACACCGGAAATACTTGAGGAGATAGCTCAAAAGGATAAGAAAGTGAAGGTTATAAGATTCAGAAGAAATTTCGGCCAAACAGCTGCCATATACGCGGGATTTGAGCACGCAACGGGAGATATTATTATAACGATGGATGCCGACCTCCAGAATGACCCCGAGGACATACCGAAATTACTTGAGAAAATAAGGGAAGGTTATGACATAGTAAGCGGTTGGAGAAAAGAGAGAAAGGATCCTTTCCTTTCAAGGAAACTACCTTCTATGATAGCAAACTGGATAATCTCAAAGGTGACGGGTGTTAAGCTTCACGATTACGGATGCACTCTTAAGGCTTACAGGAAAGAGATAGCAAAGAGATACCGCTTATACGGAGATATGCACAGATTTCTTCCCGCTCTTGCAAAACGCTTCGGAGCGAAGATAACGGAAATTCCGGTGAAGCATCACCCGCGACTTTACGGAAAGTCCAAATACGGAATAGACAGGACGATAAGGGTTATTCTTGATATATTTCTCGTAAAATTCCTAAACGAGTATATAACAAGACCCCTTTACGTCTTCGGAGGTATAGGATTTATTCTTTTCTTTTTGGGCACAATTTTCGGGCTTTATCTTACAATTCTCAAGATATTCTTCGGACAGGATATAGGAGGGAGACCGCTGTTAATTCTTAGCGTTCTTCTTATACTTTCCGGCATTCAGTTAATATCCACGGGGATAATTGCGGAGCTTATAGTGAGAACCTATTACGAGAGCAGAGGTGAAAAACCTTACATAATAGAGAAGAAGATAAACTTCGGTGAGGTAAATAAAGATGGCGGTAATTCTTGACGGGAAATCCCTTTCCAAGAAAATTAGAGAGGAGATAAAAAGTGAGATTGAAAACTTCAAAAAGAGAGGCTTTAGAAATCCAGCCCTTGCTGTTATACTTGTTGGGAATGACCCGGCAAGTGAGATATACGTAAACAATAAAAGAAAGGCTTGCGAAAAGGTAGGAATAAAATCCCTGTTTTACCACCTCCCGGAAGACGTTTCCGAAGAAAAGCTCCTCGGTCTTATATATGAGCTAAACCAGGATGAAGAGGTTGACGGTATTCTCGTTCAACTTCCTCTACCCAAGCATATAGACCAGACAAAGGTAATTCTTTCTATCTCTCCCGAGAAAGATGTAGATGGATTTCACCCCGAAAATATGGGAAAGCTCGTAGCCCAAATAGATGACGGATTTATTCCCTGCACACCTCTGGGTATAGATATGCTGTTAAAACACTACGGAATAGAACCAAAAGGAAAAGATGTCACCATAGTGGGTGCCGGTTTCATAGTCGGAAGACCGCTCGCTCTGCTTCTCCTTTGGAGGAACGCAACGGTGAGTATTTGCCACATTCATACTAAGGATATAAGAAAGTTTACAAAAGATGCCGATATTCTCATCTCCGCCACCGGAGTTCCACACCTTATAAAGGCGGATATGGTGAAAGATGGAGCCGTTGTGATTGATGTAGGGATAAGCAGGCTGAACGGAAAGATTGTGGGAGACGTTGATTTTGAGAATGTGAAAGAAAAAGCTTCCGCAATAACGCCCGTTCCCGGCGGAGTAGGACCCATGACCGTAACTGCACTCCTTCTAAACACGCTAAAGGCTTACAAAAGAAAGTTTTCTCACTTGATTTCTACAACAAATCCGTAAATTCCCAGCTTTTTTAGCTCTTCCCTTGCCTTTAATGCATCATCCGAGTTTTTAAATCTTCCATAAATTACCTTGTATATATCGTTTACATGAATAATTCTTAACTCCTTTAAGCCCTTATTTTTAAGCGTATTTACAAGATTTTGGGCTCTTTCTTTGGTTGAGAATGCACCTAGCTGAACGACAAAATAGCTTTCCTTTTTCTTCTTTTCCTTCTTAAAATTCCTTTGTTCTTTTAATTCTTTTAGTTTCTCGACTAAAACCTTTTCATGTTCTTCTTTTAGAATTCTTGAGAGTAGTTTTCTTACCTCTTCCCTTTGCTCTTCCGTAAGTTTTTCCTTTTCCAGTAGCTTCCTTATTATGGCTTTTGCCCTTCTGTAATTTCCCAGCCTGTAGTTTAGTTCCGCAATTTTATATAGAATGTAGTTATCTCGGTATCCGTTCCTAAGAAGGGATTTGTATATCTCAAGGGCTTTTTTATATTCTCCTCTTTCTTCGTATGCTTCCGCAAGCTCAAACTGAGCGGGGAAAAAGTTAGGATTGTAAGCTACAGCTTTTTTAAGGTATTTAAGATATAAATCTTCCCCACTTAACCTTTTGTATATTAGTGCGAGATGATAATAAGCCTCGTGTCTCTTCTCAAAGTAGTCATCTTCTGCGGCTTCCTTAAGGAACTTTATAGCCTTGTTGTAATTCTTTATCTTGGAGTAAAGTATTCCCAGGTTCATTTTAGCTTCCGTGAAGTTCGGGTTCAGACGAATAGCCTTAAAAAAACTCTCTTCGGCTTTTTTATACTCTCCAACTGCCATGTATGTCAGTCCGAGCTGATTCCATATACGGGGCTCGTTGGGATTCAAGCTCAGAGCCCTTTTAAACCTTGCTATTGCTTCCGAATAGTTAGCCTCATGATAAGCCGCAAGTCCGAGGTCATAATGAACCTTCCAGAAATTCCTATCTTGAGACTTTGAACAGGATACAAGCAATAAAAAAAGAATGAAGGGAAAAAACTTTCTCATAACCGTTTATTTTCTAACATACACCGCTTCTTTGAAGTGGGACAAAACGATTCTTTTAGCTTCCCTTAAGTTTCTTGCATTTACGTATACGTAAACCCTGTAGAAACCCTTCCTTTTTACAACTTCAGCCCTGAAACCTTTTTTCTTTGCCATTTCCTTCATTTTGTAGGCGTTATTCTTATACCTAAAGGAACCAATCTGGAACTTATAGGTTTTTGTTATCAGCTTTTTCCGTGTTTCCGTTTTCTTTTCAACGGTTTTAACCTTTTGCTCTTCTTTTTTTGGAGTCATTGGTTTTTCTTGGGTTTCTTGTTTTTGTTCAGTTTGTTTTGGCTGTTCCTGCTTCGGAATTTCAGCTTTTTTCTCTTCTTTTTTCTCTTCTTGAGGGGGTTTTATCGGGGATACGGGTTTTATAACTATCGGAGGGGGTTGATTTTTGGCGTTCTGTTGTTTTAACCACGTATCTATACCCAAGTAAAATAATATAAGACCAACCAAAACAGCTCCAAGGAATATTAACCTTTGTTTGCTTTGGGGAATTAACTTGCTTTTGTTTCCCTTATCTTCCATACCAACCTCCCTTTTAATGATTTTAGCAGTTTCGGTTTTCCTTCATAGTCTTTTCTTTTTCTCATTGCTATAATCTTTGTTCCAATTTTCGGAGGTAGAGTAATGGAATACGGAGTTTTATTCTTGATTCTCATACAGCTCATTTCTGCATTCCTCGTATACACACAGAGAAGTGAAACAACCGCTGTGAAACTAAGTATTTCTCTTACGCTTACAAACTTCTTTCTATCCGCATTGCTCCTTATAACGGGCTCTTTCGGAAGTTTTAAGCTTTTTGGAGTGCTTGAGTTTCTTCCCGATAGACTCGGTCTCCTTCTCGCTACGTATATACTCCTTGTGAGTTCAGTAGTTCACAAGTATGCGGAAAATTATATGAAAGATGATGAGGGATACAGACGCTTTTACTTCCTCCTTGACCTTATGACCGCAAACCTTATTCTTCTCGTAATATCTGGAAACCTTCTTCTTCTTTTCCTTTCCTGGCACACAATGGGCTTTCTTCTTACTCTCATGCTTAACCATAACTACGCTAACCCTCAGGCGGTCAAGTTTGCAAATCTATCCTTTATAATCCACAGACTTGCTGATGTTCCGTTGCTTATATCCATCGTTCTCCTCTTTAAGGAATACGGAACCCTTAGCATTCCGGAGCTTGAAAAGATTATTCTTTCAAATCAAGATTATAGCTTTACCCTCTGGATTGTTCCATTACTTGTAGTTATATCCGCCATGATTAAGTCCGCACAAATTCCCTTTCACCTTTGGCTTGTTTACAGCATGGAAGGACCCACGCCCGTATCCGCACTTATGCACGCGGGTATAGTAAACGCGGGAGCATTCCTCGTAAACAGGTTAGCATTTACATTCACCCATGAGAACATTGCCCTTCACCTTGCCTTTTTCGTTGGTTCTCTAACTGCAATTTTGGGTTCCGCTCTTATGTTACTCCAGAACGATGTTAAAAAGGCTCTCGGATACTCAACGGTGGGACAGATGGGATACATGGTTATGGAGTTCGGAATAGGTGCTTTCGCACTTGCGGTTTACCATATGATGGCACACGGAATATTTAAGGCAACCCTGTTTCTTTATTCGGGAAATGTTATACATAACGCACGGAAGGACCCAAATATTCCCGAGGATGAGGTTTACTCATTCATAACGAAAGGAAAACAGGTAGCGAAAAGGGTTCCGTTAATAGCCTATATCTTTTTTACCGTTGTGATTCCCCTTCTCATCGTTATTCTTGTTCACTTGATTGTTGAAAAGCACTTTTTAAAGTATGAAACACAGCTAATAATCCTTATATTCGCTTGGGCTACCGCGGCTCAGGCGGTTGTTAGCACCTTCAGGGCATGGAGAGAAAGACCCTTATTCAGTTTTCTGCTCTCCGTTTTATCACTTCTTACATTTCTTCTCATATACGTGGTTATGGGGCACAGCCTTAATAACTTTCTCTATCCCAATCAGACACTGATAGAGAGAATTTACGAAAAGTCTTTTTCAGACCCTGTTCTCTTATTCGGGGAAATGATACTCATAGGTCTTATAATCGTTGCAGGGTGGATATTAATATATTTTGCAAACAAGGAGAAGTTCTTAACCATAAACCTTTTCCTGTATACTCAGCTCTCAAGGGAACTCTATTTTATGGACCTTTATGAGTTTATTAAGGATATTTTCATAAGGCTTTCCAATGTTTTAAGGAACCATTACGTAATTATTCTGCTTTCACTCGTTCTACTTCTTTATATGGCTTCGGAGATGAGCACCGAAGAGACACTCGTTACCCTCCTTTCAGGCTTCCTTATTCCGCTTTTACCCGTTGGGTATGTTACGGTTCAGTTTCTAAAGGGAAAGGACTATTTCTGGTATGCCCTTCTCCCCCTTCTCGGTATTCTTGTAATTGATACTTATACCGTTCCCTCGGAAGTGAAAGCCGTTGGGCTCACTACCTTTTTCTTCTTTACCATCAGACTTTTAACGTCGCGAAACTTGGTAGACTTTACCGCGGAACTCTTCGGAGCCCTTCTTTCCCTAGTCTGGATATTGGAAGGAAATTATATATACATTCCCGCACTGATGTTATCCCCGATTCTCTTTGTGTTCCTGAGAGATTACCTAAGGAAATATTACGGAACTACGGAGTTCGGGTTTATAAAAGGATTGATGAAAAACAGTCCAAAGCTTTCCACTCTCGTTATACTTCTTATTACCTATTCTTACGGAATGCCCCTGCTTCTTACCTTTGGTGCTATTTACGAGGGAGTATATCTATATACGGAAATGTCATTTTTATTCCTTCTCTTATGGATTATTCTCAGCTCAGCACTATTTTGGAAAATCGGAAAGAATCTCTTCTTCAAACCTTCCGATTTCCTATACTTTGATGTCGGTGATAAGATTTTCCGACTCGGAGTCCTTCTCTGGGTAGTTTCCTTTACTCTCGGTCTTATCATACCTTACGGAGGTTAAGACATGGAACTCGGAAGAAAGTTATATATAAGGTCTCTTGTAAATATAGCAGCTGAGCCGATATCCTTCTTTTGGCCTATGAGAAACTTCGTCCATCACAATCCCCTGCACGAGCTTGAACACTTACCCTTTGAGGAAGCGATAAAGCTCGGGCAAAAGATATTTAAGGGAAAACCCTTCCTCAGCAGGAAAGACTACGTAAAGCTGATGGAGAAGGGCTATATAAGTAAAAAAATTCTAAAAAGAAAAATTGAGGAATACCTCCAATCAAAAGACGTTCCGCTGAATGAGGAAGATATCCTGAGGCTTATGAGTTCTCCCGATTTGAAACCCTATAAGAATGCTTACCTTTTCAAAAAAGCTGACCCCGAAATAGTTTGGAAGATAAGGGAAAAATTTGAAGAAAACCCGCAAGATGTCTTAAATGAACTTCTTGAGAGTATAGGTGAGACAAACACCCTTCTTGACGTTGTTGATTCACTTTTCGGAGAAAATCTCAACGAAACGGTTAACGAGCTTCTTATAAAAGCTGTTCTTGATTTCCTTGATGAGGGACAATCCGTAGTTGAAATGCCGAACAGAAAAGAGGGTTTCTTTAAAGCATGGAAGGAGCTATCCCGTAAGAACTTAAGATACCTGGTTAAAGGTGGAAGGGAGATTTTTGAGATTGTTGAAAAGTTTGAAGAGCCAGAAGAGGTTATAGACGATACTCTCAGGTATTTCGGTATTCCCGAGGAAAAGTGGGAGAGCTTTCTAACCCTTGAGATTGCCAAGTTAAAGGGATTTGCGGGATATATAAGGTGGAGATATCACAACAAGCATTATTATTTCCAGAAAGTTTATCCCACCGATATAGTTGAGTTTGTAGCTGTAAGATTAGCCCTTGAGAGGGGACTTCTTACCCATAAATCCAAAAAACATTATACAAGGCTCACCTATTACGGCCTCAAGGAGTTCTTTCAAAAGGAACCGCTTAAGGCTTATCTTATGTATGAGTATCATTCGGGAAGAGCCTTCGGAGAATACGTCTCATCACTTCCCGAGTATTTTGAAAATCCGACAAAAATTCTGAAGGCTTACCTCAACTACAAATCCCTTTCCAGAGCTCAGAACTTTGCTATTTTCCTCCAAGACTGGTTGGGACAAAAGGTAAAACATCTCTCCGAGAAAGAATTAATAAAACTCGTGGAGTTTTACGAGGAGTTCAAGGAAGATGAAGGACTTATATGGCTTAAAGCTCTTGAGGAAACCTTAATAAGTAAGTTAATTGACGGTGTAAAAAAAGCGAAAAGGGAATATGAAAAGCCGAAGGCTCAAGCACTCTTTTGTATAGACGTCCGCTCCGAAAGATACAGACGCAATCTTGAGAGGATGGGTAATTACGAAACTTACGGTATAGCGGGATTTTTCGGGGTTCCTATGGCGTTCGTTGAGCTCCATAAAGGACATGAGGAGTTTCTCTGTCCCGTTCTACTGAAGCCGAAGAACGTGGTTCTTGAAGTTCCCAAAAAAATAGAGGAAGTATCTGAAAGTCTCTTTCACGCGGTTGAGGAAATCCTTCACGACTTGAAGCAAAACGTTCTTACCCCTTATATAACCGTTGAGGCAATAGGTTTCCTTTTTGGTTTTGATTTTATAGGTAAAACCTTTATGCCCTATTCCTATTCAAAACTTAGGGAGAAATTCCTTGAAGGTCATGAAGATGTTGATTACATAATAAACAAGCTTCCCAAAGAAGAAATAGAGCGCATAATCAGGGAGGTCTACAGGATAACTATAAAGAAGGTTTTAAAGTATGAATTCGGTGTAGGAGAAAATCTCATATGGGACGGGCTCCTTGATGAGATATACAGGCTTTGTATGGAGGAGGGAAAGGATACGAAGGAACTTGAAAAGTTAGGATTCAATGAAGAAAGGGTAAAGGAACTTCTTGAGAAGCTCAGGAACGTCTATAAGGTTGACAGGGGCTATAGGAACATCCTTTATGAGAGGTTAAGTATGCTAGGTTTTTCCGTGGAGGAACAGGCAGCGCTTATATCAAGAGCTTTACAGGTTATAGGATTAAAAGAGTTTGCCCCCATTGTTCTTGTTATAGGACACGGAAGTAAATCGGATAACAATCCTTACGAATCCGCCCTTGATTGCGGAGCTTGCGGTGGTGCTTCGGGACTTTATAACGCAATAGTTTTTTGCAGAATGGCAAACAACCCAGAGGTAAGGAAGTTAATAAGGGAACGCTTCCATATAGATATACCCGACGATACGTATTTTGTTCCAGGTCTTCACAATACAACCACCGATGAGGTTACCCTTTACGAGACGGAGAGACTTCCCGAAAAGGCAAGGGAAAAGTTGAAGGAAATAGAGGAGGACCTCCGAAGGGCTTCCGTTCTCACAGCCCTTGAGAGGTATGATGAGCTCTTTCAAGAAAACAGGGAAGAGGAAGCAAGGAAAACTTATAAAGTTGCGGAAAACGCTTACGATTGGTCTCAGGTAAGACCGGAGTGGGGACTCTCGGGTAATTACGCCTTTGTTATAGGGGGAAGGTATTTAACAAAACACCTCAACCTTCAGGGGAAGGTTTTTCTCCACTCTTACGACTACAGAATAGATAAAAAGGGTTTCCTGCTTGAGGTTATACTATCGGGACCTATGATAGTCGGGCAGTGGATAAATATGGAACACTACTTCTCAACCACGGATAACGAGGTTTACGGAAGCGGTAGCAAGATTTACCACAACGTTGCGGGAAGGTTCGGTGTTGTGAGCGGAAACTTCAGTGACCTCAGGACGGGGCTTCCTTCCCAAACAGTTCTAAAAGGTGATGAACCCCACCACATACCTGTAAGGCTTATAGTTCTGCTTGAAGCTCCTTTTGAGTTTGCAAAAGGTGTTATAAACCGTGTTTATGCGGTTAGAGAACTCATTAAAAACGGCTGGGTAAATTTCCTTATATACGACCCGGAAAAGGGTAAGTTTTTCAAGTATGAAAAGGAGTGGAAGGAGGTAAAAGATGAAGAAACTTAACCTTTACGAGATGAAAAAGCTTGAGGTAATTGTAAGGGGTGAGGACCTGGACTTTGTTATAGACCTTCTTGAAAAAGCGGGGGTCAAAGGGTATACGATAATTCACAACCTTTCGGGAAAGGGAAGTCACGGATTTCACGAGGGACATCTCCTTTTTAACGAAGAGGATGTTCTCGTTATGGTAATATCCGTAATGCCCGAAGAACAGGTGGAAGCAGTCCTTGAAGGATTAACCCCATTTTTTAACAAGCATTCAGGTGTTGTATTCGTCTCAGATGTAAAAGTAAGCAGACTTGAGAAGTTCAAGAAGTAAGGTAAAATCTTTTCCATGGATTACGCTTTCTTTGAGGGAAAGATAGTTCCCGTTGAGGAAGCAAAGATAAGCATAATGACAAACTCTTTCCATTACGGAACAGCGGTCTTTGAAGGAATAAGGGCTTACTGGAACAAAGAAGAGGAACAGCTCTATATACTATTCGGGAGAGAACATTTCCAGAGATTAATAGATAACGCAAGATGCATATTCATGGAAATACCCTATTCAGCGGATGAACTTGTAAATATAACTAAGGAAATTCTCAAAAAGTCAGAAATTCGGGAGGATGTTTATATAAGACCTATCGCCTACTTCAAGGATTTAAAGCTAACCCCTAAGCTTGTAGATTACACGCCGGAGGTTGCCATATATCTTTACAGATTCGGGAGATACCTTGACACATCAAAGGGAATAAGGGCTAAGGTTTCCTCGTGGAGGAGGAACGACGATAACGCAATACCTTCCAGATGGAAGATAGCGGGAGCTTATGTAAACAGCGCCCTTGCGAAAACGGAAGCACTGATGGCGGGATACGACGAGGCCATACTCCTGAACTCCCAGGGATACGTGGCGGAAGGTTCGGGGGAAAATATATTCATAATAAAGAACGGAAAGGCCATAACCCCCTCACCTAACGAGCATGTCCTTGAGGGTATAACGAGGAACGCCGTAATAACGCTCCTTAAAAAGGAGCTGGTCGTTGATGTTGTTGAAAGACCTATAGCGAGAAGCGAACTGTATACCGCGGATGAGGTATTCCTTACGGGAACAGCCGCAGAAGTTACGCCGGTTGTAGAAATAGACAACAGAAAGATAGGCAAGGGGGAGATAGGTGAGATAACCAGACAGCTCCAGGAGTTATATTTCAAGGCGGTAAGGGGATATATACCCCGCTATAAGAACTGGTTAACACCCGTGTATGATAAGTAAGAAATTAAGCGAAATAAAAGAGGTTTGTGAAGAAATATGCTGGAAAAACAGACTTAGCGGAACAAAAGGCAACAAGGACACACGGAGTTTTATAAAAAAATACCTGAAGGAAAAGGGTTTTAAGGTTTTCACAGAAACCTTTTCGGTTTCAAAGAGCATCCCCCTTTCCGCTGTTATAAAAACAAAAGAAAAAGAATATCCCGCATGGCCTCTTGTGGGCAGCCTCTGGGGAGAGGTTTCAGGAGAAGTTAAGGTATCTAAAGAGCTCGGCGAAGAGAATTTGAAAGGAAAAGTCGTTGCAATGCCCGTAGGTGGAATGAGGGACTCGGAGAAGGCGAGAATATTAAGAGACAAAAAAGCAAGCGCACTTATAACCTATATGGAGGAGCTTAACGTAAACTTTTCGGGAACCATCGGGGACGTTAAGTTCTTCGCGGTAAATACAACGAAAGAGGTAATAAAGGAAATAGAGGGAAAGGAGGTAATAATAAGGATAAAAACCCAAAAAAGGGAAATAAAAGGGGAAAATATTTACGTTGAATTCGGAAGGGGACCAATAGTTTGCCTTGTTGCCCATTACGATACTAAGCCCTTCGTTTACGGTGCTATAGACAACGCGCTTTCCGTTTCCCTTTTACTTGTTCTTGCAAAGGAACTTGTAAAATACGATGAGCTTCCCTTCAGGATAAGAATATTGTTTACCGATTGCGAAGAGCTCGGTCTTGAGGGAAGCTACAGACATGCCATTAACAGTAAAAACATTCTCTACGTGATAAACCTTGATTCGGTGGGATGGAAAAATCCGGCAGTTATTTACAAAGACATTAAGGGTTTCAACGGGAAGATTATAAATGAGAAGTTTATGAAACACGTTAACGATATGAAAGTAAATATAGCATTCGTTGAAAGCAAAACGGGCGCGAGCGACCACATACCCTTCAAAGAAAGGGGTATAGAAACCCTATTTCTTTCATCCAACCCCTTCACCATAAGGCACACCCACCTTGACGATTACTTTGCAATAGATTGGGATATCGTAGGTATGTGGTATGAAACGGTATCTTACTTCGTTAGAAGGATTCATAGACTTTAAACTTAAAGTTTATGGAAGAAAGGAAGTTCGTAGTATGGGGTAGAAATCCCGTAATAGAAGCCCTAAGGGCGGGAAAGGGAATTGAAAAAATATTTATAGCCCACGACAGCCACCCGCCGAATAAACTCCTTGACCTTGCAAAAAAGAGAGGCGTAAAGGTTCAAAGAGTTCCGAGAAAGAAAGTTGAGGAGCTTGCGGGAACAAAGAAGACCCAGGGGGTTGTTGCACTCCTCAGTCCCGTTGAATACGTTGCTCCCGAAAAGCTATTTAAAGAAACAATAAAGAGAAACACGTTCTTTATAGTGATAGACCACATAACGGACCCCCAAAATGTGGGAAACCTTTTAAGAACTTGTGAGGTTTTGGGAGGAGCTGGGGCGTTGATACCGAAGGACAGAACATCACCTATAAATGAAACGGTTATAAAGGCTTCAAGCGGAGCGGTATTCTACCTTATGCTATCAAAGGTTCCGAGTCTTTCAAAAGCTCTTAAAAAGTTTAAAGAAATGGGAGGATGGATTTATGCGGTTGAAAAAGGAGGAAAAGACATAAGGGAAACGGAAATACCGCTTCCCGTTGCCTTGGTGCTCGGTTCTGAAGATAAGGGAGTTTCAAAAAGCGTCCTTGATATATCAGATGAGGTGATAACCATACCCATGAAAGGAAAAGTAGGTTCTCTTAATGTGGGTTCTGCGGGAGCCATAGCTATGTGGGAAACGGTAAAAAAGAGGATTTAGCTAAGCTCAAGCATCCTCTCTATGGGTCTCCTTGCCCTCTCTATTATGTCCTCTGGAAGTGTCACTTCGTTTATCTCGTTCTTCAGCGTTTCGTAAACCTTGGGTAGGGTTATTCCCTTCATCGTGCAACAGTAAACCGTTCCGCAGTAGTTCATGTTTTCGGGAAAGATATATTCCTTTTCGGGATTAATTTTTTGAAGCGTGTGCTTGAGACCGACTTCCGTAACGATTATCACCCTCTTGGAGTCAACCGATGTTGCATACCTTATTATCTGGGATGTTGAACCTACAAAGTCCGCAAGCTCTATAACCTTCGGATGACATTCGGGGTGAACCGCAACCTTTGCATCGGGATACTTCTCCTTTAACTTAAGTAGCTCCTTGTATGTAAATTCAAAGTGAGGAGGACAGAAGCCTTTCCATATTATGAACTCCTTCTCGGGAACCTGCTTCGCAACCCAGTTTCCGAGTGCCTGGTCGGGAAGGAAAACAATCTTTTTCGCCTCAAGCTTTTTTATAATTTTAGGGGCATTTGCGGAGGTGACGCATATATCAACTTCAGCCTTTACATCAGCGGTTGTATTTATATAGGCAACAAACTCAGCATCGGGATGTTTTTTCCTGAGCATCCTCACCTGCTCCGCTGTTATCATATCCGCCATAGGGCAACCGCTTTCGGGGTTGGGATGAAGAACTTTCTTCGTCGGGTTTACGATTTTTGCGGTCTCACACATAAATCTAACACCGCAAAAGACTATAATGTCTGCATCGGTCTGGGAAGCTTTCCTTGAAAGCTCTAATGAATCACCTACAAAGTCCGCAATATCCTGAACCTCCGGCCTCTGATAATAATGAGCTAAAATAACCGCATTCTTTTCTTTGGCTAATCTTCTTACCTCTTCTTGGAGCTCCTTTATCTCTTCCTTCGTAAGTTCCCTTTCTTGGGATAAAACAAGTTCAGCCATTTCTCACCTCCGTTAGAATTTTATTAATTAGGTTTTGTTACAATTTTTGTCCACCTATTTAACTCAGGTGTATCTTTAATATTTAATGGAACTTGACTTAGTAGGATACGAGCTTGATGAAAAGGATAGAGAAAAACTTAAAGGGATAGTTAACAGGTTCTGTGAAAAAGCTTCCCCCTACGGGGTTTTTCTATTTGACAAAGGAGGGAGGATTATACTCTTTAAGGGAGAAAAGGTTAGCGAGCTGGAAGCTGAGTTTTTCTCAAGCATAATGAGTGCCCTCTTCTTTGCTTCGGAAGAGCTAACAAAGATGGTAGAGGGAAAGGAAACACTAAACGACATATTTTACGAGACTAAAAACAGGGTTTTTACGATAGCAAAGCTTGAAAAGGATTTTTTGGTCGGTGTTATTTGCAAAAAAGACATGTCCATAGGAAGCGTAAGGCTCTTTTTCAAGGAGTTCGTCAAAAGCTTGAACGAAGTTCTCAGGAATGTAAGAAAAGTAGACAAAAAGCTTTATAAAATATCTCCTCAAGAGCTTGAGAAAAAGCTATCGGAGGTATTAGGTTAAAAAATGAAGCTAAAGATAGTATTTTTCGGGGCAAGCCTTGCGGGAAAAAGCACAACCGTAAGAAATCTTTACAGGATTTTAAAAGAAAAAAATCTCACACAGGGAGAATTCGTAAGCATGGAAACGGATGAAAAGAGAACGCTTTTTGTTGAGATGTTTTTAAGTAAGGTTCCCTTTGAAAACGAATTTATTGATGTTAAGATACTTACAACTCCCGGCTATATGGGACCCATAGGAAACATTTTATAGAGCAAAATCTTCAGAGATTTACATGTTGATGAAAACAGTTTAACGAAGGCTACCCTTCGGGTAAGTTGTATACAAATAAAGGATAAAATTCCCGAAGAAGATTTAAGGGATTCCTTCATAAACAAAGTGAAGGAGGTATTTAATGAAATTAATACCTAAGACTATTCGGGATAAGGTTTTCCTATTTATAGGCGGTATAGCGGTTATAAGCGGGCTCGCAACGGGATTTTACACCTATAAAGAGGAGGTTGAAAAGGCTAAAAA
>CAYRMG010000024.1:0-18911 GCA_964425585.1 uncultured Aquifex sp.
CCGATGATACTGTGCCGGCAGCGGCACGGGAAAGTAGGTCGGTGCCAGGGGCTTGCTCTGTAATAAAATATTCATGTGTTTACATCAAGCCTTTTAGCACAAATCACTTGTGGTAAACTCGTAGGAAATCCTCATATAAAAGTAAACTCCTTTTCAATAGATTCAAGGAATATAAAAAAGGGGGATGTTTTCATAGCTCTGAAGGGTTCCCGTTTTGACGGAAATGAATTTGTAAAAGACGCTTTTGAAAAAGGGGCAATCGGTGCTATAGCCGAAAAGTTAGTTGAAGTTCCTCAAGATAAATTTCTCATACTTGTAAACTCTTCCTTAGAAGCGCTTAAAAAGATTGCAAAGTATAAGAGGGAAAATTTTAAAGGAAA
Organism: uncultured Aquifex sp.; assembly: GCA_964425585.1. Taxonomy (GTDB): domain Bacteria; phylum Aquificota; class Aquificia; order Aquificales; family Aquificaceae; genus Aquifex. The sequence continues at coordinate 381 of CAYRMG010000024.1, forward strand.
AGTTATAGGGGTTGCTGGTTCCGCAGGGAAAACGACCACAAAGGAATTGTTGGCTCATCTTCTTTCCTTTGTTGGAAAGGTTTACAAATCTCCCGGAAACCTTAACTCTCAGATAGGACTTCCTTTAAGTGTTGCAAATGCCCCGCTTGATTGCGATTTCTGGGTTCTTGAACACGGTGCAAGTAAGAGGGGAGAGATAAAAGAACTCGTTAGAATAACAAAACCTTTTATCAGAGTCATAACTAAAATCGGTGAGGAGCATCTTGAAGGTTTCAGAAGTCTTGAAGGAATTATTTTAGGAAACGGGGAGTTATTTTGTTTCCTTTCAGAGCTTTTTATAGCCATAATTCCCGAAGATACGATAAAGTATTACGGATTTATTCCTAAAGAAAGGCTTTATACATTTGGGGAAAAAGATATTGAAAGTTATCAAATAACTGAAGAGGGCGTAAAAGCTTTTATAGAAGGGGAAGAGTTTTTTATTCCTGTTCCCAGTCTCGGAATTATTAATAACCTGGTTGCCTCCATGAAAGTTTTAAGGGCCCTCGGATACAAATTGAAAAATTTTAAGGAAGCTCTTAGTCGTTTTAAACCTGAGTGGGGAAGAATGGAAGTAATAAAACTGAGGAATTTTACGGTTATAAATGATACTTATAATGCAAATCCGCCTTCCGTAGAAAACGCCATAAGGAGCCTCTCGCTAATGGGAAATAAAAAGAAAATTGTGATTCTCGGTGATATGCTGGAACTTGGCAAATACAGCAAGGAACTTCATAGAAAAGTAGGAGAGCTTTTGAATGAGTGTAAAATAAATGTTGTATTCTTTTCAGGAGAAGAGATTAAGGAAGCTTATAATGTTTATAGGGGACTGAAATTTTATACACACTCAAAGGAGGAGTTGAAAAGGGTGCTAAAAGAAAACAAAGAAATTTTAAAGGGAAGTTTAACACTGGTTAAGGCATCTAGGGGGTTGAGATTTGAGGACATTGTGGAGTTCTTAAGGGGGGTAGATGATGAGCTATCAGGGTGAGATATTTCTCTTTAAGAATGATGTAGTCCTTTATACGATAACCGATATTCTCGGTTTGACAGAAAATGAAAAAATAAAAGTTGTAAATACACCTCTTTTGGAAAAATTTGGAATTGAAGGTGAAAAAGCTTATATAAAGTATTCCACATTTATACTTCACACAAGAATAGTTGGGAAAACGAAGGATTACGTTATACTTGATTTTCCGACGCTCAACCCGGAAAAGCCCCTCGGTGATAGGAAAAGTGTTAGGGTAAATCCCGCTTCTGAGAGACCCGTAAAAGTAATGATAGAAGATAAGGAAAAAAATGTTAACGATATATCGGAAGTGGGATTCTCCGTAAAGTGTTCAGTTGAGGAAGTAGAAAATGTTATAAACGGAGAGTTATTAAACGTTAGAATACGTTTACCGAATTATGAAGATTTAATTAGCGGGCAAGCCCAGATTGTAAATATACGGGAAACAAAGAATGGTAATATACTGTGCGGATATGAACTGTTTCTAAAGGACGAAGATACGGTAAAGGTTAGGTTTTATTTATACGAAAGGATAAAAGAAATACTAAAAAGTATAAAATAGAATGCCTTTTTTGCCGTAAGGTATTTTTTTTACTACTTCACCTTTCGGGTTGATTACGGCGGAGGGACCTATGTTATTTATCCACAGTATAAACTTTTCGTTTTCCAAAGCCCTTGCCCTTGCTAACTTCATATGCTGGTAGTTTCCGTCGGAATTCCTGAACCAAGCATTATTGGTAAGCACAGCGATTATGTCGCAGTTAAATTTTTTTATAAAAAAGGTGTAAGCTATCTCAAAACATATCGGAGTTCCTATACTTATGCCGTCAAGGTTGAAGCATTTAACGTTTTTTCCCCTTGAATAATCTTGAAGACCGAGGTATGGAACGAGTTCGGAAAAAAACTTGAAAGGATATGGGGTGTATTCTCCGAATGGAACTAAAATAACCTTTCTGTATATATCAATAACTTTTCCGTTTTTCAGAAGAACTACACTGTTGTAAGCCTCAAATTTCTTCCCGTAATTTACCTCTATTATTCCCGTAATTATGGGAACTTTTCGGGAGAGCTTTAAAAGTTCGTCGTTGAACGCCAATTCTGAAAGGTAAAAGGGAACCGCGGATTCCGGCAAGATTATAAGATTTGGTTTTTTCTTTACAGCTTCTTCCACAAGTTTTATGATTTCGGGATACTTTTCCCAAAAGAGTGATTTATTTAGCTTTACATCTTCCGGAATTGCCGTTTGAACGAGTGCAACCTTAAAATCTTTTTTTAATTGAATAGGCTCATTTTCCTTCAGTGCACCGAAGATTAAAATAGGGATAAAAAAGCCAATCACCGCGGCTTTTATACGGCCTGTTAAAAGGGGAAAAAGGGATATAAAGAGAACTACAAGACTTCCGAAGTAAACCGTTCCCGCGGTAAGGGAAAATCTAAGAACGGGAATATCAACAAGATTTATCCCTAAAATCAGCCAAGGAAATCCTCCGTATGGAAATAAAGAGCGTATAATTTCAACAGATGTGTATATAAATGGAAAGAAAAAATAATTGAATCTGAATATTTTCCAAAGAATGTAAGTTATACCGAACTGGTAAAGAACAAGGAAAAGTATCAGTAAAACCACAGCTCCATAACCGAGAACGGGATTAATTCCCCCGTAATCTATTAAGGAAATCCTTATCCATATCAGAGAAAGGAAAAAAGATACGAATCCGAAGGAAAAAAATCTTAGTGGATTTTTTCTTACTCCGAGGAACAATGCCGGAAATATAAGAAAAAATAAATTAAACTTTGAAAAAGAGAGAAAAAAAAGAATACCCGCTACTATACCTATGAATACTTCTTTATATCCGCTATAACGCATAGGAGAAATATGATACCTCCTATGAATGCACTTATATACTGGCTTATAAATCTCCACAGAATTACAAAAATGCCCAGCTCATACTTGTTTAAAAATCCGGAAAAAACAACCAACCCCCCTATCTCACCCACACCGCTGCCCCCCGGTGTGGGACTTACAAAAATGGCGTAAAGGAGTCCTATCTGTTTTCTTAATACCTCAAAGGGACTTATATCTTTATTAAAAGCTAAAAGTAAGAAATAACCTATAAGGAGAAAACACACGTAAAGCATAACCGCCGAAAGACTCGCAAGTATAAAACTGCCTTTTTTCCTTCTATAAAAATACCTGAGATATCCGAGATAGTTTCTCATAAAGATTTTGCATTTTTTTAGAAAATTGTTTTCACTGTTTCTTCCTACAACAAACTTAAAAACTGCGTATAGAAGTATTAAGAAAAGCAGAGAGATGAAAATAACTACGAGTGTATTGGACACGGGAATGGTAAAAATGAGATAGGGAAATGCTATTATGAAGAAAACCAAGCCCGTTAAAGTTTTCAGCGTAACTATTGTGGCAACCTTATGGGCACTAACCCCTTTTCTTAATAACATGTAGACCGCGGTTCCTTCTCCTCCCACGTGTGCGGGTGTAACGGTTGCACCGAAGGTATTTATGAGGGATATAACATATCCGTATAGAAAGGAATACTTAACTCCTAACGAACGTGCTATTATGAAGAGCCTCAGGTTATCAAAGGTGTGAACGAGGAAGAGAAAGAAGAGGCTGAGAAAAAGGTATAGCTTATTTAAGTTTCGTATGGATTTTATAGTTTCGGGGGAAAAAGTTTTATTAACGATAAAAAACAGCGAAAAAAGAAAGATGATGTTAAACAGCAAAAGGCCTTTTAGAACTTTCCTTCCCATTAAATTTCCTTTACCGCTTTTTCTATTCTTTCAAGGGCTTCATCAATTATCTCATCTTCGTGTGCCGTTGTAAGAAACCAAGCCTCAAATTGAGAGGGCGGTATAAGAACTCCGTTCTTCAAAAGTGCTTTAAAGAACTTTGCAAACATCCCCGTATCCGACTGTTTAGCAGTTTCAAAGTTGTAAACATCCTGGTCTGTAAAGAATACGGTCATCATTGAACCGGCTTTGTTAATTCTGTGGGGAATGCCTTTATCAAGAAGTATTTTCCCGATTTCCTTGGCGAGCTTTTCCGTTCTGTTTCCGAGCTCCTCGTAAGGTTCCTTATCCCTCAGTTCCTTCAATGTTTCCGAGCCGGAAACCATAGCGAGGGGATTTCCCGAAAGTGTTCCCGCTTGGTATATATCTCCTTCGGGAGCTACCCTTTCCATCAGTTCTCTTTTTCCTCCGTAGGCACCTACCGGAAGTCCTCCCCCCAGTATCTTACCGAGGCACGTTATATCGGGTTCAATACCGAAAACTTCCTGTGCTCCTCCTTTAGATAGTCTGAATCCGGTAATCACCTCGTCAAATATAAGAAGGCTTCCGTGCTCCTTTGTAATCTTTCTGAGCTCTTCCAGGAATTCCCTTCTCGGCAGGACAACTCCCATGTTTCCCGCAACAGGTTCAACTATAACACCCGCTATTTCTTCCCCGTATTTCTTAAATGCTTCTTTTAGAGCCTCAACATCGTTGTAAGGTAAAACTATGGTAAGTTTAGCTATCTCCTCGGGTATTCCGGGTGTTCCGGGGATGCCGAAGGTAGCGACGCCCGAACCCGCACTTACCAGAAGGCTGTCGTAATGGCCGTGATAACAGCCCTCAAACTTAACTATGTATTTTCTTCCCGTTATCCCTCTTGCCAGTCTTACCGCCGACATTGTGGCTTCCGTGCCCGAGTTTACGAACCTTACCTTTTCAACTGTCGGAATCATTTCAACCACAAGTCTTGCAAGGGTTATTTCGTGGGGATTTGTTAGACCGAAGGAAAGCCCTTTTCTCGCTTCTTCCTGAACCGCTTTTACCACCTTTGAGGGGGCATGCCCCAAAATAAGAGCACCCCAGGAAGCCAAAAAATCTATGTATTCATTTCCGTCGGCATCCCAGACCTTAGCCCCTTTTCCTTTTACAAGAATAACGGGATTTCCTCCCACCGCTTTAAAAGCTCTTACGGGACTGTTAACTCCTCCGGGGAGGAGTTGAAGCGCTTCTTTGTAAAGTTTTTCGTTTTTCATAAGGTTTATTTTAATCCTTCGGAATAAAGAATTTTTATTCAAACATAAAGAAGAGTTTAGACTTCAGTTGATAAAGATATACTAAAATTCTTATGGAGGAGGTGAGTGTAATGAGTGAACAACAACAAGCTGCGGACCTCGTGATAATTTTGATTACAGGGCCTGAAAATCCAAAGAGACTTCCTTCCGCGTTCTTCCTTGCATCAACTGCGGCATCCGCTGATATGAACGTGGTTATGTATTTTACGGGTCCCGCTACACTCCTGCTCAAAAAAGGTGTTGCTGAAAGCATACGTCCCATGGAAGGAGGAAATACTATTAAGGACTTCATGGAACTTGCCCTTGACAACGGTGTTCAATTTGTCGGATGTCTCCAGTCCCTTGAACTGAACGGAATGAAGAAAGAAGACCTCGGGTTTGACGTTCCCCTGCTTACCCCCAGCCAGGCACTGCCTTCTCTGGGACAAGCTAAAAGGGTTCTCACCTGGTAATACTTTCCCCTTTTTTAAAATTTCTTTTTATAACGCTCATAACCTTTCCTTATTTGCAGGTTAAAATTATATACGTATGATTGATATATCCAAGCTCAAGACTTTTGTTACGGTTGCGGAGCTCGGAAGCTTTTCAAAAGCATCGGAAATTTTATACATAACTCAGCCTGCGGTAACGCAACAGATAAAGGCACTTGAGAAAACCGTAGGTGCCAAGCTTCTCCAGAGACAAGGGGGAAGGATGGTTCTTACGGAAGAAGGAAAGAGAATTTACGAGATAGCGAAGATGCTCCTAAACAGTTACGAGGGGTTAATGGAAGAAATAGCGAGGATTAAGAAAGACCTGAAGGATACGCTATTTTTGGGTCTAAGTGCAACACCGAGTGAGTATATAGTGCCTAAAATTATAGCGGATTTTCATAAGGAGTTTCCGAGCTCAAAGATAAAAGTATTTACGGGAAACTCCCACGATGTTGAAGAAGGTCTTTTAACGGGTGTTCTGAATATAGGAATAATAGAGAGAGAACCAACGGATAAGTTTATAGATATTCCCTTTCTTGAAGACGAGATAATATTTTTTACCTATCCTGAACATCCCGCAGCCTCAAAAGGTGTTATAGAGCCCGAAGAGCTTTACGAGATTGACCTCGTTATGAGAGAGGCACACTCGGGAACGAGGAAGCTTGTTAGGGATAAGCTTGAAGAGCTCGGAATAGTTTTTGACAAGCTAAAAATAAAGATTGAGTCAACGAGCAGTAGGAATATAATCCAGATAGTTAAATCGGGATACGGTTGTTCTTTTCTCTCCAAAGGACTGTTAAACGGTGAGCTAAAAACGGGGAACCTCGTTGAGATTAAGATTAAAGGATTTGAGATAAAAAGGAAGTTCCACATAATTTACCCCAAAAACGGAAGCGTTTCATTTCTCGCAAATAACTTTATAAAATACCTGCTTGAAAAAACGAACGAGGTGAGAACTACCGTATGAAGGCGGTAATATTTGACGTGGACGGTGTAATAGTTGATGTAAGAAAGTCCTATCATTACGCTATAAAGGAAACTGTTAAGCATTTTACGGGGAAGGATTTAGATATTGAGTTTATAAGAGAATTTAAGTTCTCAAGAGGGATAAACAACGACTGGGATGTGAGCGTTGAGCTTATAAAATACCTCGGCCATGAACCGCCACCTTACGGTGAGCTCGTTCAAATTTTTGAAAACTTTTACGATGAGTTTAAGGATAAGGAAGAGTTAATACTCGGAAGGGAGTTTTTTAAGGAGCTCAAAAGCTTCGGTTTTCCCTTAGGAGTGGTGACGGGAAGACCCAAGAGAGACCTGAAGTATCTATTTGACCGATTTGAACTTTGGGAGTTTTTTGATGCTATAGTTGATGATGATGATGTAGGCGATATAAATCTCAGAAAACCTCATCCCTACCCTCTTCACCTGTGTATTGAAAGCATAGGAGCGGAAGAAGCTATTTACATAGGGGATAACAATGCGGATATGGAAATGGTAAGAAGCTACAGAAAAATTTACGGCAAACCCGTTGAGTTTGTTCATTTTAAAAAGGTATTTAATGAGGCTCTTCCCGCAGATTTTTCAACGGAAGACCCCGAAGAACTCAAGAATTATCTTCTGAACCGTGTAAAGGTTTAGCTTCCTCCACGAGAAGAACGGGGATGCCTTCCCTTATTTCATAATAAACCTTACACCTTTCACATATTAGTATGTCCTTTTCTCTGTCGTATGTAAGGTCTCCCTTACACTTGGGACATGCGAGTATATCAAGAAGCTCTTTTTCCAGCATAAGATTAATGATATAAAAAATCCTATGAAAATCGGATTCGTAAGCAAGAAGGGAGCGGTAAGGGCTTTGATGGCGGAAGCTATAGCCAGGAAGCTTTTACAGGATGCAGGTATAAAGGCGGAGATTTATTCCGCAGGCGTTGAGCCCGAAAGAAGCACACCCAAGGAAATAATAGAAGTTCTAAAAGAAAAGGGATATCCTACCCGAGGGCTTTACCCTAAACCTATAAGAAAGATTCCTTACAAGCAACTTGATGTTCTCATCATTCTTGACAACGAAATAAAGGAGAGGTGTGAGTTCGTTCCCTTTCACAAAAGAAGGGAAAACCTGGCAATAGAGGAGCCAAAGAGTATGAGTATTCCCGAATTGAGGAGGTTAAGGGATAAAATAGAACAGGAACTAAAAGAACTGTTTAAGCTTGAGGTTAAAAACTCAAAATAGCCTTCCAACTTTAAGCTCTTTCCTCTTTTCTTCTTTAAGCTTTTCTATATCAACGTAGTCTTTAATCATATTTAAAAACTCTTCTTCGGTAATCGTTTTTATTCCGTATTTTTTTGCCTTTTCAATCTTTGTTTTTCCGGGTTCTTTTCCCACAACAAGGTAGTCTGTTCTTGAGGTTATGGTGTTGGAGAACTTTCCCCCTAAGGATTCAACAATCTCACCCGCCTTCTCCCTTGAACAACAATCAAGGGTTCCCGTAAAGACGAAGGTCTTACCCTTTAAGATATCCGCAATCTTTTTAACTTTCTTCTTTTCCAGGTTTACGCCCGCCTTTTCAAGTTTTTCAATAACCTTCAGATTTTGGGGAATTGAGAAAAACTCCTTTATGCTTTTAGCAACCTTATATCCCACACCTTCAAGTCTCATAATCCTCTCTATAGGTATATCCTTCAACTCCCAAATACTGTTTATTATCTCGGAAATCTTCTTAGCGGTTGTTGAACCAACATACCTTATTCCCAGGCCGTAAAGAACCCTGTCTATCGGTCTGTTCTTGCTTTCCTCTATGGCCTTAAGAAGATTTAATGCGGATTTCTCCCCTATTCCCGGAAATCTCAAAAGGTCTATGAGCTTCAAGTAATACAGGTCTCCTACGTCCTTCACAAGTCCTTTATTGAAAAGGAGCTTTATCGTTGCATCTCCGAGACCCCTTATATCCATTGCTTCCCTGCTTGCCCAGTGTTTTAGTCTCAAGACGGACTGAGCCGGACACCCTATGTTTATGCACCTTCTTGCGACCTCATCGGGGAGTTTTACAAGTTCCGAACCGCAGGAAGGACACTTTTCGGGAAAAACTATATCCCTTTCTTCACCCGTTCTTTTTTCCTTTAAAACCGCTGCTATGTATGGTATCACATCTCCCGCTCTTTCAACGAGAACGTAATCTCCGATTTTTATATCCTTTTCCTTAATGAAATCTTCGTTGAATAGGGAAACCGAGGATACGGTGACACCTCCCACTTGAACAGGCTCAAGCTTTCCGACCGGTGTAATCGTTCCGGTTCTCCCGACTTGGAAAACTACGTCAATGAGTTTCGTTGTTGCTCTTCTGGGCTTGAATTTGTAAGCTATAGCCCACCTCGGGTGGTGTGAAGTGTAGCCGAGCTTCTCGTAAAGGCTTCTGTCGTTTACCTTTACAACCATACCGTCTATTTCGTAAGGATAGCTATCTCTTTTTTTCTCCCACTCCCTGCAGTATTCTATTACCTCATCTATTCCCCTACAGAGCTTTGTATCCCTGAAAAGAGTTTTAAAGCCTAGGGTGTCCAGTATTTTCAAGGATTCGTAATGAGTTTTAGGGTCACTTTCGGGAGGCTCTACGTATGAAAGCTGGTAAACTACTGCTTCAAGTCTTCTTTTTGCAACCTCCTTCGGGTCTTTTTGCCTTATTGAACCCGCAGCTGCGTTTCTCGGATTAGCAAACGGGGGGAGTCCCTCTTCTACTCTTTCCCGATTCAGCTTTTTGAACTCTTCTTTACTTATAACTACTTCTCCCCTTATTTCGGCAAGCTTTATGCCGAATTTTGAGAACTCAGCCCTTAGGGGAATTGTTTTTATCGTTTTCAGGTTATTCGTTATATCCTCTCCGTATTCCCCGTCTCCCCTCGTTGCTCCCCTTATAAATAGGTCATCTTTGTAAACGAGCGCTATACCGGCACCGTCAAGCTTCGGCTCAACCGTATACTCAACAAGCTCAAGACCTGTAAGCTCTCTTACCCTTCTATCCCACTCTCTCAGCTCTTCCTCCGTATAGGCATTATCAAGGGATAGCATAGGTGCGTAATGTTTTACCGTTGGAAATTCACCGGTTATTTCACTTGCAACTCTTTGGGTAGGGGAGTCAGGTGTTATAAGCTGGGGAAACTTTCTTTCAATTTCCTTCAAAGCTCTGAACAACTTATCGTAGTCGTAATCGCTTATTACGGGGTTTGCCTGCACGTAATACTTGTAGTCGTGAAATCTGATAACATCTCTCAGCTCTTCCGCAAGCTTTCTGGCATCATCAATGCTTAAATCCTTGAGGGTTTTTATCCTCTTCAGAAGCTCCCTCGTCTTTTCTATGAGTTCCCTTTCCCTTTCGGGGGTGAACATAATTTATAAATCTACTTCAATAAATTTTAGTCTTGAGGTTTCGCCCCTTACTATTTTCAGTTTGTTTTTAGGAACGCCGAAAAATCGGGAAAGAAGTTCAATAACCCTTTCGTTAGCTTTCCCCTTTTCCGGTGGTTCTTTTACCTTTACTTCATATTCCTCCTCGGATAACTTTCTAATTTCCTCCTTTTTGGATTTGGGCTTTACCTTTACCTTTATAATCATTCTTCGGGGACTTCCCTTCCCTTATACAGTATGGTGTAAACAATCACGAAACCGTCTATGCCGTGCTCTTTCGCATAGGTTATCTTTACATCAATAACTTCGTTCCCCTCTTCGTATATTCCTTCCAGAACTTCGTTTAACTTTTCTGTAATCTCGTGTGTATTTCCTTCAAGGTCAACGACAAGGGCACCAATCTTTTCCATAACTATAGATTATATTTATCTTTATGGGTCTGAGAGTCCTTATATTGCTTACTTTTTTCATTACACTATTTTCCTGCAAAGGGGAACAAAAAGAAAAGGTGGAAGCGAAGTCCATCATTCCAAAAAACGAGTATGCCCTTCTTATAGTTGAGAGCAAAAGCTGTATATACTGTGCACAGTTGAAGAAGGATTTAAAAACGGAAGATATACTGAAGCAAGCTCTTAAAGGTATAGACCTCTTTACGCTTACCTATGAAAACTATACTCCGGTGAAAACAAACATAGGGGGTAAGATAAGAGAGGTTTCGGAAAAGGAGCTTGCGAGAGAACTGAGGGCAACGTCTTTTCCTAACCTTATCTTTTACGACAAAAACGGAAATCTCATTCTCCAGATACCGGGCTACCTTCCTCCTAAGGAGCTTTCTTGTGTTATAAACTATGTAAAGAACGAGGTATACAAAAAAGAGGAGCTCAAAAGTTATATGAAGAAATGTGCATAAAGGCGATTTTATTTGACCTTGACGGCACGCTTATAGACTCTGCGGAGGACATAGGCCTCGCCCTCAGGAAAACACTGAGGGAAATAGGACTTGAGGAATATTATCCGAAAGACATAAAGCCCTATATAGGCGGTGGTGTAAGGGCTCTTCTTGAGAGAGTTCTCGGAGATAAGTTTAAAGAGGAATACGTTGAGATTTTCAGGAAGTATTACCTTGAAAATCCGGTTGTTTACACAAAAGTTTATGAGGGTATTCCCGAGCTTCTTACAAAGCTAAAAGGGGAAGGGATAAAGCTTGCGGTAGTTTCAAATAAGCTTGAGGAACTTTCAAGGGAAATTTTAAGGAGATTGGAGATTATAAATTACTTTGAGTTTATAGCCGGCGGAGATACTTTCTCCGAGAAAAAGCCCTCTCCCCTTCCCGTGATAAAAACCCTTGAATACCTTGGGGTGGAACCGCAAAAGGCTTTAATAGTAGGGGATACGGAGGCGGACATTCTCTCGGGAAAGGGAGCGGGAACGCTTACAGCCCTTGCGAACTGGGGGTATGTAAAACTCAACTCGGAAAAGCCCGATTTTATTTTAAGAAATCCGAAAGACTTGTTAAAAATTTTAAACTCTCTCCGATGCTCTTAACTTTGCACTTCTTGATGCGGGGTTTTCCATTATCTCCTCCTCTGATGGGGTGATAGGCTTCTTTGTAAGTATTCTAAATATCCCTTCCCTTTCCTTTTCCTTCATAAATTTCTTCACTATTCTGTCCTCAAGGGAGTGAAAGCTTATAACTACCAGTCTTCCTCCGGAACTTAAATAGTCAGGTGTCTTGTAAAGTGCTTCCTGAAGGGATTCAAGCTCCCTGTTTACTTCTATCCTTATAGCCTGGAAGGTTTTTGTTGCGGGGTGTATTCTTCCGTGCTTGTAAAATTCGGGAACAGCGGACATAATTATCTCAACAAGTTCCCCCGTCGTCTCTATCGGTTTTTTTTCCCTTCTATTTACTATCGCCTTTGCAATCCTTACCGCAAATTTTTCCTCCCCATACTCTCTTAGTATTCTTATTAATTCTCTCTCTGGGTATGTGTTTACAACCTTATAAGCTGTTAGAGTTTGTTCCTTATCCATTCTCATATCAAGCGGGGCATCTATCTGGAAGGAAAATCCCCTCTCACTTTTTAGTTGATACATAGACACACCGAGGTCAAAGAGTATTCCGTCAACTTTCTCCACTCCTTCGGACTTCAGGACAATATCAAAATAACGATAATCCGCTTTGTATAAGGATATCCTGTCTGAAAAATCTTTAAGGTTTTCCTTTGCTATATCTAAGGCTTCCTCATCTTTGTCTATACCTATAAGGTATATATCCTTTCTCTTCTTTAGTATCTCCTTGGCATGGCCTCCGAGTCCCAAGGTGCAATCAAGGTATATTTTGCCTTCATTTTCCGTAAGTATATCTACGCTTTCCCTAAGAAGAACGGGTTTGTGCATTACTCTAAAAGTTCTGAAATTTTCTTCTCAAGTATCTTCTTGGTTTCTTCCCTTATTATGTCAACAATGCCTATATCAAGAAGAACTTTTTCAAGTTCTTCCCTAAGAACTGATTCAAGCGTGTCCTTTAGATACTCCTTCACTTCCGCTTTTATCTCGTCCCTGAGGCCGTGAAGGGCTTCGGATATTGCTTCAACCATTATTATCTTTACGAATTTTTCATCGGAAAGCTTTTCCGATAACTTTTGTGCAATATTTTCCTCAAGTTGTGGAGCTTGCTGAGAAGGATAAACTTCTTTCTCTTTTTCCTCTTCTTTTCGTTCCGTTTCCCGTTCTTCAAAGGATAACATAGGTGTTGTTTCTATAAGGCTTTCTTCTTCTTGGAGTTGCAGTTCTTCCTTTACCGTTTCTTTTCGTGTTTCTGTGTAGAGTTTATCCACCTCTTCCTTTATGAGTTCCGCGGGAACGTCCCTGTTTAGGACGCTTTTATGAGGAAGATTTATTTTTTCAACATCTATCGGAAAGAGTTCATCAAGGAGTATCAAAAACGGTTTTTCCCTTATTCCCGGAATTTCGGATAATTCCATAAGGTTTTTCTCCGCTATGGAACCCGATATGGCGTCAAAAACTATAATGTCCGCGTAAATCCCTTTTTCCTTTACGGCCTTCATATTTTTTACAACTTCCGTTCTGTAGCTGTCTTTTAATGTCTCTTCAATGTTATCTGTAAGCCTCTTATCAAAACTTACTATTAAAACAAGGGGTTTTTCTTTATTTTCTTCTCCCTTTTCCGTTTTATCTTCATGTATTTCTTGGAAAGTTTGTTCCTGATGAGAGGGAATACTTTCCTCTTCCTTTTCAAATATCTTGTTTACTATCTCTTCTGGCGGGGCTTCTCTTGAGATTAGGATTTTTTTAGGAGGTTTTATATTGTTTACATCCACAGGAAATAGCTCGTCGTAAAGAATTACATACTTCTGGTTTTGGAACTTTTTCTCGTAGAGGTGGTTAATCTCTTCTTCCGATATAGCTCCGGATATAGCATCAAAGGCGATAACGTCTATATCGGGAGGGGAAAGTGCTATTGCTTCCTCCGCATTTTTTGCGGTATATACTTCGTATCCTTCAAGGTATACCTTTAAACTATCTACTAAATTCTTATCAAAGGAAACTATCAGAATTTTCATTTAAAAACCCTCCTTATTTATTTTCTATCTCGTCTATCAGTTCATCAACAATTTTTTTGGCCTTTTCAACGCTTTCCCCTTTCAGAATCTTTTCGGTGTGGAATAAGAGCTTTATCGCTTTTAACTTTTTAAGTAATTCATCCTTGTTGAAGTCTATTCCCCGCTTTTCAACCTTTTTAATTATCCTAACCTCCCTCAACTCGGAAACGGTCAAGTAGAAAAAGCTTACGTATATTATAAATATAAAAGCAAGTAATCCACCGAATACGGGTTTAGAGACAAGGAAAATCATAAACTCATCAAGCGAAGGTTTTTTTACGTAAACTTCTACGCTGTTGTTTTCAATCCTTCTCACCGCTACATCGTATTTGGACAGGTCAACGGGTTTTAATGTATTCGCCGTTCTCATTATTTTCCCGTCCTTGTTTATTTTTACTGCAAGAAGTTCGGGATATGGAAGATAGACTATGCTCTGTCGGGGTATGGCTATCAGTAAAGCGGATATATCCTCGCTGATTTTTTTGTTTCTTTCATCTACAAAAGCGGAATAGGATATGTAAAAAGATGCCATCGTAAACAGAACCAGGAGAATCCAGACCAATAAAAGGATTATTCTTTTCATCAGCCTCCTCCCAGTGTTAGCTCTTTCACGAGGACGGAAGGTGAACCTATGCTCCCGTAAAACCTGATATCGTTCCCGACACCTTCAACATTTTTAAACAGCTCAAGTATATTCCCCGCCACCGTAATGCCCCTTACACTTTTTTCTTTCTTTCCTTTTTTAAATAGAACGCCCGAGCACCCTAGGGAGAAATCCCCCGATATCGGGTCAACGGTATGGAGTCCCATAACTTCAAGTATTAAGAAAACCTCATCATAGGATGATAAAAGCTCTTCAAGGCTTTTGTCTCCTTTTTCAAGGAAGAAGTTTGTAGTTCCCGAAGAGGGAAGTTCCTTGTAGCTGTTTCTTACAGAGTTTCCGGTAGGCTTTTCCCCCGATTTTCTCGCTGTATATAAGCTGTGCAAAAATCCTTTAAAAACACCCTTTTCTATAACATACTTTCTTGATGTGGGTATGCCCTCCATGTCGTAAGGAACTGTAGCAAATCCCTCGCTGAGTGTTCCGTCATCCACAATCGTTATCCTTTCGTTTGCAACCTTTTGTCCCGTTTTTCCTTTAAGCAGGGTTTTTCCTTTTACGTAATAATCTCCCAGAAACATAGGACTGAACGCTTCAAGAAGCATTGCAAAGGAATCCCTGAAAAATACCACGGGTATACTTCTCGTCTCAAAGGAAGAGGGTTTAAGTAGGTTTACGGTTTTGAAGACGGCATCTTTTACCATATCTTTCCAGTCAAGATTTTTTAATCTTCTTGAGGCACGAAACTCCCAAGCTATGGCACTGTCTCCTTCCTCCGTTCCGAGGGTTGATATCATAGCCGAGTAGGACGTTCCTCTATAGGAGAACTCAACTCCGTAGGAGTTCTTCATAAATACTTCAAACTCAACCTCCGTAAGCGTTGATTTCCTGACGCCTACTATTCTCTTATCTATCTCCTTTGCGTATTTTTCCATAAGGATGGGTATCTCCGTTTTTTCCTCAAGGGGCACTTTTAGACCGTCTTCATCATAAACGGATTCCGCTTCACTCCTTTCCAACTTTTCCACAAATGCGTTTCCTTCATCGGGCTCCTGAATATCACACATCTCCGTAGCTTTTTGAACCGCATCTTTTATCTCATCTTCTCCTATGTAAGAGGTATATGCAAAACCGAGCCTTTTTTCTTTAAGAACTCTTATACCGAGCCCTCCTTCTTCTGCGGAGGATATGTTTTCAACTTCTTCGTTTGAAACCTCTATCTTTATCTTCTTTTTTCTCTCAAAGAAAAGCTCAAACTCATAACCCGGCTTTATATATTTCTTTACGAGATTTTCTATGTTTTCCATAAAAAGAATTTTAGCTTAGGCTTGACCTTTCTTCCTCATTTTTGCCTTTCGTTTACGTAATCTTTCTTCCTGTAGGCGCTCTTTTAGAGTTTTAGGTCTCGGTTTCTTATCGCTTTTATTCTGAACTCCGCTAAAGGTTGCTTCCTTCAGCAGTTCTTCGTGTTTCTTTTCTTCTTCCTTTTCTACTTCTTGAACTTCTTCCGCGGAAGCTATTTGAACGTTAAAGAGGGTATTCAGGGTTTGGAACTTCACCCTGTCCATCATATCCTCAAAGAGCTCGTAAGCTTCCCTTTTATACTCAATTATCGGGTCTTTTCCCGCATACCCTCTGAGGTATATACCTTCCCTTAGTTTATCAAGGGTGTGGAGGTGCTCCCTCCATGCATTGTCCAGTATGTTGAGGAGTATAACCCTTTCAAGCTCTCTCATAGCTTCTTGGCTTCCTATTTCCTTTTCCTTTTCTTCGTAAATTTTTAGTAGCTCTTCATAGAGCTTATCTATCAGTTCCTCTTTATCCCTTACTTGGGGAAGTTCTACGTCTCTTCCGGTAAGTTCTTTTAAGAAGTTTTTCAAGGGTTCGGTATCCCACAGTTCGGGATCGTCTTCCGGAAGAAGTTCATGAACTCTCCTTTCAAGGATTTCCCTTAAGAACTCCTTTATCTTCTCTTTTAAGTTTTCACCTTCAAGGATACTCCTTCTTAGGGTATATACAACATCCCTTTGGGTATTCATAACGCTGTCAAACTCGTAAAGTCTTTTCCTTATCTGGAAGTTTTGAGCTTCTACCCTTTTTTGGGCGTTTTCAAGTGCCTTTGACACCATTCTGCTTTCTATGGGCTCACCTCTTTCTATCTTCATCATATCCATTAACTTGCTTACTCTATCCCCTCCGAAAAGTCTGAGAAGGTCATCCTCAAGGGAGAGTATAAACCTGCTTTCTCCCGGGTCTCCTTGCCTTCCCGCCCTACCCCTCAGCTGGTTATCTATTCTTCTTGATTCGTGGCGCTCTGTTCCTATTACGAGAAGCCCTCCGAGTCTCCTTACCTCTTCCTTTTCCCTTTCCGTTATCTTATACGCCTCTTCAAGGGCTTTTTTGAATTCCTCTTCCGTGGCCTCTTCGGGATTTAACCCTTTTTCTTTCAGCATTTGTTTTGCTAAGTATTCGGGATTTCCTCCGAGAAGTATGTCCGTTCCCCTTCCCGCCATATTTGTGGCTATTGTTACCGCCCCTATTCTTCCCGCTTGAGCTATAATTTCCGCTTCTCTTTCGTGGTGCTTTGCATTTAAGACGTTATGGGGAATACCCTTCTTGAGAATTTCTTTTATCCTCTTTTCCACCTCTTCAAGGGGAATGTTTAACCTCTTTGCGGTCTCCTCAAGTCTCTTCCTGAAGGTTTTTCTGTTTGCTATTTCTTTGAGAAGCTTTTTATTCCTGAGGAGTGATGAAAGTTTTTCGTTGTCCTCTATTGAAACGGTGCCGACAAGAACGGGTCTACCGAATACGTGATTAAGGAATACCTCCTCAACAACCCTTTCCCATTTTTCTTCCTTTGTTTTGTAAACAAGGTCGGGGAGGTCTTTCCTTATCATCGGTTTGTGGGTGGGTATTACAACCACATCAAGCCCGTATATTTCTTTAAACTCAAGGGCTTCGGTCTCCGCCGTTCCGGTCATTCCCGCAAGTTTTTTATAAAGCTTGAAGTAGTTCTGGAAGGTTATTGAGGCAAGTGTTTGGTTTTCTTCTTTTACCTCAACACCTTCCTTTACCTCTATAGCCTGGTGAAGACCGTCGGACCATCTCCTTCCCGGAAGCACCCTTCCCGTAAACTCGTCAACTATTAGAACTTCCCCGTCTCTTACTATGTAATGGACATCCTTTTTAAATAGATAATGTGCCCTTATGGATTGAAGTATGGCGTGAAGGAGGTCTATATGCTTTAAATCGTATAGGTTGTCAATATTCAACATCTCTTCAACTTTCTTTATTCCCTTTTCCGTCAAGTTAACGGTTCTGTTCTTTTCATCAACCGTAAAGTCTTCGTCTTTCTTGAGCTGTCTTACTACCCTATCCGCTACGTAATATATTTCCGAATCCATTTGGGAGGGGCCGGATATTATGAGGGGCGTTCTCGCTTCGTCTATGAGTATAGAGTCAACTTCGTCAACTATAGCGTAATTATGTCCTTTTACCTGAACAATTTCCTCCTTTGAAAAAGCCAGATTGTCCCTCAAGTAATCAAAACCGAACTCGTTATTCGTTCCGTAGGTTATGTGTGCCTCATATGCTTTTCTTCTGTGGTCAACTTCTTTGAGCACGGTGAGGTATGCCTTTTTTGCATCTATGTTTACCTTTTCCGAGGGAAGTATCTCCTCAAAAAAACCTTTCGGCCAAACCCTTAAGTCTTCTTCTATAGCTTCTTTTACCCTTTCGGGCTCCGCCCACTCAACAAGGTATGTTTTTCCGTCCGAGTTTATCACACCCACGTCAAGACCGAGGAATTTGTATATGGGACCCATCCATTGAGCGTCTCTCCTCGCAAGGTAATCGTTGACCGTGACAACGTGAACCCCTTCATCCGTCATTCCGTTTACCGCAGCAGGGGAAGTGGCAACGAGCGTTTTACCCTCACCCGTTTTCATTTCCGCTATTTTCCCCTCGTGAAGGACAAAGCCTCCTATGAGCTGAACATCAAAATGCCTGAGTCCCAACGTTCTCTTTGCGGCTTCTCTGACAAGTGCGAACCCCTTTATTACCTCTTCCGTTATTTCACCTTCTATTACCTTGCGCTTTAGCTCTTCATCAAGTCTTATCTTGTCATGAAGTTCCTGAGCTTCAAGAACTATTTCCTTGTTAGTAAGTGCATCAAGTTCTTTTTCAAGCTCGTTAACTCTCTGGACAAACTTTTTTAACCTCTTTACTTCCCTTTCGTTTTTCGTTCCGAAAATCTTCTTAGCTATCCATCCGAGCATCTTAAAATTAATATAATTTATTCTT
>CAYRMG010000025.1:0-18720 GCA_964425585.1 uncultured Aquifex sp.
TATGCTGAAAAAACTTTTCTCGCTATTCAAGAGGGAAGAAGAGAAGGAGGAAAGGAAGGAGCAAGGAGAAAAAAAAGAGGAGGTAAAGGAAGAAGTTAAAGAAGAAAAAAAGGTAAGAGAGCTAACACTTCAGGAGCTTGAACTGTTCAAGAGGGCTATGGGAATTACACCCCACAACTACTGGCAGTGGGCAAGCAGGACGAGGAATTTTAAGCTCCTTACGGACGGAGAGTGGGTATGGGTTGAAGGATTTGAGGAACATATAGGAAAACAGCTTCCCCTAACTCAGGCAAAGGCTTGGAGCTGGGAGTTTATTCATAAACGTATCAAGGAGTTAAACTTATAATAAATGCCCGTTAACCTGAAAACCCTTTTCAAAAGGAAGGAAAAAGGAGAAAAAATAACCGTTGTATCCACCTACGACTACTGGAGTGCGAAGCTTTGCGATGAGGTAGGTATTGATTGTATACTCGTCGGTGATTCCCTCGGAACCGTAGTAAAGGGAGAAAAAAACACCCTATCTGTAACCCTTGATGAAATCATCTACCACACAAAGTGCGTTATGAGAGGAGTAAAAGAGGCCTTTGTTATAGCGGATATGCCCTTTATGAGCTACCAAGTTTCTTTGGAAAAGGCGGTTGAAAACTGCGGAAAAGTTATTAAGGAGACGGGAGCAAACGCTGTAAAGCTTGAAGGAGGAGAAGAGATAGCGGAGCTCGTTTATCGCTTGAGAAGTATAGGTATTCCCGTGGTGGGACACATAGGATTTACCCCTCAAAGTATAAATGTATTCGGCAAACCTACTGTGGTAGGAAAAAGGAGTGAAGAAGCGGAAAAATTGAAGAGGGACTTCAAGGCTCTTGAGGATGCGGGAGCCTTTATGATAGTTTTAGAGAGTGTTCCTACATCAGTTACTAAGGAGCTTTGGGAAATGAGCAGGTCTATAGTTATAGGCATAGGAGCGGGTAAGTTTACCGACGGGCAGGTTCTTGTATTTCACGATATCGTGGGACTCTTTGAGGATTTTAAGCCCAAGTTCGTGAGAAGATATCTTGAAGGTGCTAAACTCATTAAGGAAGCACTTAGAAATTTTAAAGAAGATGTTTTGAAGGGGAACTTTCCTTCCGAAGAGGAGAGTTATGGATAGTGAGAAGGTATACAGGTTCTTAATCCTTCTATCAAGGGCGGGCTTTATTAAAGAAAAGGATATAGAAGAGGTATTAAAAAATATAAAGGAGGATGAAGACCCCGTTGAGGTACTCATAAGACTCGGCATACTTACCGAAGAACAGATAATTTCATTCTTTAAGCAACAGATGCCCACAAGGGTCGTAGAAAACATAGACGTTTCAAAAATTCCCGCGGAAGTTCTTAACTTAATTCCCAGAAATGTAATAGAGAAGTATAAAGTTATACCCTTTAAAGTGGAAAGGGATAGGTTATACGTTTACACATTTGACCCATACAACCAAGACATGATAAACGAGCTCAGGTTTATAACGAAGATGAGGATAATACCCTACTACGCTCCTCCCTCCGCTATAAACAGAGCGCTTGATGAGCTGTTTCCCAAGGTTTCGGAAATACTGGAAGAGATACCTCCCACCGAGATAACCATAGAGGAGATAAACGAAGAAGTTTCCCTTGAGGAAACCCTGGCAAAGACGGAAGCGGCGCCGATAGTAAAACTTGCAAACCTCATCATCTATGAAGCTGTAAAAAGGGGAGCTTCCGATATACATATAGAACCCCAGGAAAAAAAGGTCATTGTAAGATTCCGTATAGACGGTGTTCTCAGGATATTTAAAGATTTCCCTTCAGCTATTAAAGACGGTCTTGTTACAAGGATAAAAATAATGGCAAATATGGATATATCCGAAAAGAGGAAGCCCCAGGACGGAAGGATAAGGGTAAACGTAAGCGGTAAGAAGATAGACCTCAGGGTAAATACTGTTCCCGTCGTATACGGTGAGAAGGTCGTTATGAGAATACAGGATGCTGAGAAGTATCTGAAGGTAAGACTTGAGGACATCGGGTTTGAACCCGATAATCTTGAGAAATACAGAAAAGCCATATGGAAACCCTGGGGAATGATTCTGGTATCGGGTCCTACGGGTTCCGGTAAGACCACAACCCTTTACGCATCCATCATGGAAAGGAATAAACCCGATGTGAACATAATGACTGTTGAGGACCCCGTTGAGGTTTCAATTCCGGGCGTAAACCAGGTTCAGGTAAACGAAAGAATCGGACTTACCTTCGCGGAAGTTCTAAGGGCATTCCTCAGGCAGGACCCGGACATAATACTTGTGGGAGAAATAAGAGATAAGGAGACCGCGGAAATAGCGGTGAGAGCTTCTCTTACAGGACACCTTGTTTTCTCTACTGTTCACGCAAATGATGCCCCGACAACGGTTACAAGACTCGTTGATATGGGTATAGAGCCCTTCCTTGTCGGAAGCTCGCTTATAATGGTCGTAGCCCAAAGATTGATAAGAAAACTGTGCCCGAAATGTAAGGAGAAGGCGGAAATTCCTAAAGATGTTCTCCTGAGACTCGGAATAATAGAAGACCCATCGGAGGAAGTTGTAATATACAAAGCACACGAAGGGGGATGTGAATACTGCAATCACACCGGATATAAGGGAAGAACCGCGGTTCATGAGGTTCTTGAGGTAGACGATGAGTTAAAAACCCTAATAGTAAGGGGTGCAAATCACGACGAAATAAGAAAGAAGGCAATAGAAAGAGGAATGAGAACCCTTTACAAAGACGGACTTATGAAGGTAAAGAAAGGCTTAACCTCCATAGAAGAGGTCAATAGGGTTCTAGCTGTTTGATAAATATCTCCAGAATCTCAAAAAAGTCCCTTAGGTGGTTTACGATAACGATGGTCATAACCGGAAGGGAAAGGAGAAGGAGTATTAAACCGACAAGAACCTGAAGGGGAAGCCCCACCATAAAGACATTCATCTGGGGAATGAATCTGTTGACTACCGCAAGAATTAAGTTAAGAATGAGAGATGAAAGCAAAACGGGAAGGGATACCTTAACCCCCAGCTTAAAGCTCTCATAAAAAAATTCAAGAAATACGTCGGGATTTAGGGAAAAGAGATTAAAACTCCCGACGGGAAGGCTCTTGAAGCTTTCCGAAAGACCGATTAAAATAACCTCCGCACCGCCTACCGAAAGAAATAAAAGGATTCCGTAAAGATAAAAGAATACCCCGAAAAGGCTCATAGGTGCCCGACCCGGAAGAAAGAGTTGAAGGAAACCCAGACCCGTGTGAAGCGCTATTATCTCGCCCGCAATAGCAAGGGCTTCTATGAAGAGTCTCAGGATTAAACCCGCGGTAAATCCGAAGAGAAACTCGTTAATGGCGAAAAGGATAAACTCTCCGAAGGTGCTGATGTTTACCGTCTTTATATCAAAAAAGGACAATGTAATAAAAGAAACCGCAAAGGAAAGGTAAAGTCTTACATTTAAGGGAACGTAGTTTGAAGAAAAAAAGGGAAATAGTGAAAAAAAGGAAATAACCCTGAAGTATGAAAGAAGAAGTGTAAAGAGCACGTCCTTACGAAGAAATTCCATTCAATGCTTCCCTTGAAGCTTCAAAGGCTTCTTCCACATTATTGAATTTTCCATCCGCAAGGAGAAGAACGGAGGCCGTAAGGCATGCCCAGTTTTTGAACTCCTCGGGTGCATTTCCGCTCAGAATCATCTTATTTATCTCCACGGAATCTTTCAGCACATTCGGGGTTTCAACATTTTTGGGCAGTTTTATTCCCAGCTTATCGGGGTCTATTTTCTCAACGTCGTCGCCTCTCATAATAAACGTGGGTCTATCGGTAAGGGGTTCTATACCTCCCTCAACGCCCTTTATCACGGTTATACCCCTAAAGCCTACCTTTTCACAAAGTTCATAAACCTTCTCAAAGTAAGGTTTATGGAAAACGGAAGTTATAATTTTTTCCGCACCGAAGGGATTCAAGAGCTTTTCAAGGACGTTAAAGACCGTTCTTATTCCGAGCTCCCTCCTCAGCGGAAGAAGTTCATAAAGCTCGGGTATAAAATCCCTTTGATGGAGAGAACTTATCTTTATTCCGAGAACCTTTAAAACCTCACCCAAGGTTATTCCCATCTTTGCGGGAACCCTTTCAGCCCAGTGGTATGTAAGGGATACACCTAAATGTTCAGCTATGACGACGGCGGAAGGCAAGATGTAGAGCGTTCTAACCTTTCCGTCGTAATTAGAAGCTATGTCAAGGGCATGGGGAAGTGCGGTATTACACCTTACAAACTCTTTCATAGCTTTATAAAAGCCGTAAAGTTCTTCCGAACTTTCCCTCTTAATTCTGAGAGCCGTAAGAATAGCCGCTATCTTAATATCGCTTATTTCCCTTTTAAGTATGCCTTTCATAAGTGTATAGGCTTCTTCCTCCGTCAAGTTCTTAAGGTTCTTGATAAGTTTACCGATAAAGGAGAAGTTGTCACTCATCATAAAAACTCTCCGTTTACCTACTAATTCTAAAGTTATTATGAAAAAGCGAATTATAAGCCCGACGGTGAAAAGGGAAAAGGACCGGTTACCGCCCGGTCAGAAATGGATAAAAGCTCCCATAGTTTATGACATTGTTGATGAGATTCCCGACTGGGATATGGAAAACTACAGGTTTAAGGTATGGGGAGAGGTTGAAAATCCCATAGAGCTCACCTATGAAGAACTTTTAAAACTTCCCTCTGCGGAAGTTGTTGCGGACTTTCACTGCGTTACACGATGGAGCGTTCCCGAGATTGTCTGGGAAGGGGTTCTTACAAAGGATTTGCTTGAAATTGTGAAGCCGAAACCTACTGCTCAATACGTTCTTGTTCACTGCCTTGAGGGATACACTACGAACGTTCCCGTTGAATATCTCAAAAAAGAAGACAGCATTCTGGCTTATAAAATGTTCGGGAAACCTTTGCCGAAGAGACACGGATATCCCCTCAGACTCGTGATACCCCAGCTTTACGCCTGGAAGAGTGCTAAATACGTGTGGGGATTAGAGTTTTTAGACCACCTTGTTCCCGGATACTGGGAAGTTAGGGGATACCATCACATAGGAGACCCCTGGAAGGAAGAGAGATTTTGGGGAGATTAAAATTAAAAATTATGATTGTTGGACGATTTCCCTATTCAAGGCCGAGGAGACTCAGAAGAAATGAAAACATAAGGAGACTGGTAAGGGAAACCAAGATTACCCTTGATGACCTTATATATCCCATATTCGTAAGATTCGGGGAGAATGTGGTTGAAGAAGTTCCCTCAATGCCCGGGGTATACAGGTATTCCGTTGATAAAGTTGTTGATGCTGTAAAAGAAGTTAGGGACCTCGGTATTCCCGCAATTATTCTTTTCGGCATACCCGAACACAAGGATGAAGTCGGTTCCGATACCTGGAGCGAGGAAGGAATTATCCAAAAGGCCTTAAGAAAGATAAAGAAGGAAGTTCCCGATATATATGTAATCACGGACGTTTGCTTTTGTGAATATACGTCCCACGGACACTGCGGTGTTATTCATGAACACGACGTTGATAACGACCTAACCCTTGAAAATCTAAAAAAGCAGGTTGTTTCCCATGCGGAAAACGGAGCGGACATGGTAGCTCCCTCGGGAATGATGGACGGAATGGTAAAGGCTATAAGGGAAGCCCTTGATGAGGCAGGATTCAAGCATATACCTATAATGTCCTACTCCGCGAAGTTCGCCTCCGCCTTTTACGGACCCTTTAGGGAAGCAGCGGAAAGTGCCCCCGCATTCGGAGACAGAAGAACTTACCAGATGGACCCCGCAAACTCAAGGGAGGCACTTAAAGAGGTTTTGATGGATATTGAAGAGGGTGCGGACATCGTTATGGTAAAGCCCGCACTCGCATACCTTGATGTGATATCAAAGGTGAAGGAAAATGTCCTCGTTCCCGTGTGTGCTTACAACGTAAGCGGGGAATACTCCCTTATAAAGGCTGCGGGAAAGATGGGTTGGATTGACGAAAAAAAAGTTATGTGGGAAACCTTACTTTCCATAAAGAGAGCGGGAGCGGACATGATAATAACCTATTTTGCAAAGGATGTCGCGAAAATGATAAATAAAGGAGAGGTATGATGAGGTTATACGGCATTCCTTCCGAGAACAGGGCGGAGGAAATAGCAAACAACATAAAGGAAGGAGAGTGGATATTTGAGGATACAAAAGAGGGAAAGAAAGAGGTGCTCGGTGCAAACGAGGCAAAGGAAAAGTTTAAGGAATTGATAAATCAGGTAAGGAAGTGGAAGTCCGAGATGAGCACCTTAACCCAGTATACGGTTTTTATATTCGTTGATGACACTCAAAATCCGAAAGCCATAAAGGTTTACGATACATCTTCCCTCGGTTGCGGAACGAATCTTATTCCCGAAAGATGGAGGCTCTACAGGAAGGAACTGGAGGGAACTTTTAAATGATACTTAAGGTTATTCCCGTTGGTCCCATATCCGTGAACTGCTCAATAGTTGCGGACGAAGAAACGGGAGAAGCTATCGTCGTAGACCCGGGAGCTGATGCGGATAAAATTCTTGAGAACCTTGAAGGTTATAAAGTCATCGGTATAGTTGCAACCCACGGACATATAGACCACGTAGGTCAGGTAGGTAAGTTAAAAGAGATTCTGGATGTTCCATTTTACATGAATCCCCTTGATGAGTTTCTCACAAATGATGAGATATGGAGCGGTTTTGGTGCTTACATAGGTGCGGTTCCCTGTCCTAAACCCGATATACCCATAGGTGAAGGGAGCGAGATAAAAGTCGGAAAACATACCTTTAAAGTTCTCCATACACCCGGTCACACCCCGGGACTTTGCTGTCTTTACAACGAGGAAGAGGGAATCCTGATAGCGGGTGACCTGCTATTTAAGGGTAGCGTGGGAAGGTGGGATCTCCCGGGCGGAGACCTTGAGGCTTTAAAAAAGTCCGTAAAGAGGGTTTTGACGGAGCTTCCCGAAGATACCCTTGTGATATGCGGACATTATGACGAGACAAAGATAGGGTTTGAACGTGCCTTTAATCCCTTTGCGGGGGAATTGGTAGGTGAATGAAATAGTTGTAAAGCTTGAGAAGGTTTACAAGGAAATAGGGGGAAGGGTAATTCTGAACAATGTAAGCTTTGATGTAAAAAAAGGGGAGATATTCTCAATAATCGGGGGAAGCGGTAGCGGAAAGACTTCTATAACTAAGCTCATCGTGGGTCTTTGGAAACCCACAAAGGGAAGGGTTCTCGTTTTCGGAAAAGACGTTTCAAAGCTCAATAAGTTTGAACTGAACGAGGTAAGAAGGAAAATAGGGTATGTTTTTCAAGAAGGTGCACTTTTTGACAGCTACAGGGTATGGGAGAACGTAGTCTTTTACTACCTTGAAAAGGAGAACAGACCTAAAAAGGAGCTGAGGGAACTCGCCCTTGAGAAGTTAAGGATGGTTAACCTGAAGGAGGATGTTCTTGACCTTTATCCTTCCGATCTTTCGGGAGGAATGAGGAAAAGGGTCGCAATAGCACGGGCGCTTGCCACCAATCCGGAGCTTGTAATTTACGACGAACCGACCTCGGGTCTTGACCCTATAACGAGCAGAAGAATAGACGAACTCGTGGTTCAGCTGAGGAACAAAACCGGTAGCACAGCACTTATAGTTACCCACGATATGATATCCGCTTTCACCATATCGGACAGGGTTCTCGTAATAAAGGAGGGAAATGTAATAGCGATAGGAAGACCCTTTGAAGTTATGGAACATCCGGACCCCTATATTCAATCCTTTGTCGGGGATATCAAGACTTGTCTTAAAGCCCTTCACGTCTAAAATAAAGCTCTATGCTGAAAAACCCCCTTTTTATCCACGGGTGGGGATTCTCTTCAAAGGTTTTCGGAAAGTTTAAAGGTATAAAATACGACCTTCCCGCACACGGGAGAAATAAAAAACCCTACAAGGGTTTCGGAGAGATACTAAGGGAGCTTGCTTCCTTGACGTGGAAGGAGCACGATATCGTGGGCTGGTCTTTGGGGGGAAGTGTAGCACTTCTTTTTTCCTTCTTCTACCCCCAAAAGGTAAACAGGTTAATCCTTATAGGCACTACTCCCTTCTTCAGGGGAGCGTGGAAAGAAAAAAACATAAGGGCTATGAAGATGAACGTAAAAAAGAAGGGTATCTCCTTCTTCAGGAAATTGGCATACGGGGAATTTGATGATTTCTTTGATTACGAAGAAGGATTTAAGCTACTTGATGATTACCTCAATTTAAACCTATACCCTTTTCTCAAGTATATAGAGAAAGAGGTTTTCATAATTCATGGAACGGATGACAGGATAGTTCCTCCTTCGGAAGCTTACAAGCTTTATAAATCCCTCGGGAATGCTAAATTAATCTTTCTTAAAGGAGGTCACTTTCCTGTCGGGAATGAGGCATATATTGAGCTTTCGCTTCTCAAGAGCCGCATGCACCTATGATGAGTGGGCAATTCCCCAGAGGGAAACCGCAAAGAAGCTCGTTGAGTTTGTAAAGCCGAAGGGTTTAATCCTTGACCTCGGTTGCGGGACGGGCTTTGTGTCGGAGTATATCTCTGAGGGAACCGTTATAGGTCTGGACATATCCGAAAAGATGGTAAAGATATACAGAGAAAGGTTCGGGAGGGGAATCCTCGGAGATGCGGAAAACCTACCTTTTAAGGATAAGAGTTTTGACTACGTTCTCAGCAACTTTGTCCTTCATTGGACCGACTGGAAAAAGAGTATAAGTGAAGCTCTGAGGGTATCAAAAAAGGGAGCGGGGATATCCATTCCCGTGGAAGGTAGTGTGAGCTTCTCGGAGTTTTCCTTTCCGAGGGAAGAAGATATATTAAAAACCTTCAAGCCTGCGGATTATAGAATTGTTGAGGTGGAAATACCTTTCAGCGGATTTGAACTCGTAAAATTTTTCCACTACACTGGAACAAGCCTCTACAGGGGAAAAAAGAAATTAAGAACAAAGAGAAAGCTTGAGGAGCTTGTAAGACATTCCCGAAAAGAAAAGTTTAGGGTTTTACTCCTAAAGTTTTTAAAATGAACTTAAATGATAAAGTTCTTTGAGGAAGTAGGAAGAGCCACGCTTCTTACCTTATGGTCTATTGTATTTCTCTTCAGGGAGCCTCCCAAGATTAAGCACTTCATACAACAACTTACCTACGTTGCCGCCGAGACCACGCCGGTGGTTGTAATAACATCGCTCTTTAGCGGTGGTGTAATAGCGCTTCAGACTTACTCAACCTTTCATAAGTTTAACGCAGAATACCTTATCGGTGCAGTTGTTGCCCTTTCAATGGGAAGGGAGCTAGCTCCGGTGCTTACTTCCTTGATGGTGGTCGCAAGGGTGGGTTCCGCAATGACCGCAAGTATAGGAACCATGAGGATAACCCAGCAGATAGATGCCTTGGAGGTTATGGCCATAAATCCTGTGAGTTTTCTCATAACTCCCCGTTTGTTTGCCACGACACTGGGTGTTCCCATGCTTACGGTTTTATCGGATGTTTCGGGGATATTCGGGGGTTGGCTCGTGGCGACTAAACTTTTCGGTGTAAACGAGTATCTCTACTGGAGGAAAATGGTAGACCTTACGGAGTTCCACGACATTATGGGAGGTATATACAAGGCTGTATTTTTCGGTTTTATAATAGGGGCGGTAAGTTGTTATTACGGCTTTTACACAACGGGAGGAACGAAAGGAGTAGGAAGGGCAACAACAAGCTCCGTCGTAACATCATCTATGTTAATTCTTATATCCGACTACTTCCTAACCGCATTAATTTTCTAAGACATAACCGCCTCGCGTGTTCCTACCTCAACTATCTTCTCAACCAGTTTATCCAGACCCCACCTGTTTTGAGCGGATATAATTACCGCATCTCCTTCAACAAATGCTGTGTGGGGAAGATGCTTCATCTCTTCCGCGGTTTCAACTATACGGTCTGCCTTGTTCAAGACATATATGACGGGTTTTTCGTCCGCATTGAGTTCCTTTAAAATCTCATTTACCGTGTTTATGTAATCAAGCCATCCGTCGTCGGACACGTCAACAACGTGGAGTATAATATCCGCCTCTTGAACTTCCTCAAGGGTTGCCTTAAAACTTTCTATGAGTTCGGGAGGCAACTTCCTTATGAAACCTACGGTATCGGTGAATAGGATTTTCAGGTCTGGCATAATCTTCCTTGCGGATGTTTTTGTATCAAGGGTTGCAAAGAGCATATCCGCAACGGTTGTTTCCTTTTTCGTGAGTGCCTTCATAAGGGTTGATTTACCCGCATTGGTATAGCCTACAATAGCAACCCTCAGAATTCGCTCACCTTTCTGGCCTTTTTCCCTTCTTTTTCTCTGTTCCCTTCTTCTTCTCTTTATATCCTCAAGCTCCTGTTTTATTCTGTGAATCCTCTTTTTTATTAGCCTCTTCCTTATTTCCGTTTCCTGTTCACCGGGTCCCCTCGTTCCTACACCTCCCCCCAGCCTTGAAAGTGCTTTTCCTCTTCCGTGAAGCCTCGGAAGCTCGTGCATAAGTTTGGCAAGCTCAACCTGAAGCTTTGCTTCTTTTGTTTTAGCCCTTCTTGAGAATATCTCAAGAACGAGGTCAGTTCTATCAAGAACCTTAACACCCATGAGATTCTCAAGATTTGAAACCTGTGCGGGAGTTAGGAAATCGTCAAAGACGACGGTATCCGCCTTCGTTCCCCTGACTATTTCCTTTATCTCTTTAGCCTTTCCCGCACCGACGTAATACCTCTGGTCCGGATAATCCCGCTTCTGGAGCAGATACCCGAGACTTTTTCCCCCTACGGCTTCAACGAGCCCCTTGAGCTCCCTTATAGACTCCCTTGAAAATTCCTTTGATACTTCTTTACCCCAAACACCTACTAAGACAGCCCTCATTCAAAGAATTAATTTAAGAGGAAGCTATGAACCTTCAACTATTGTGCTTATAGCGTGCTTGTATATAAGATACGGATGTCCATCAACCTCAAGGAGAATCGTATACCTATCGTGGTTAAGAACTTTCCCCACTATCCTGTTTCCCCTTGTGAGGAAAACCGTTATAGTGCTTCCCTTTTCCTTGAACTTGTTAAGCATCTCATCCTGTATGTTTACTTCCCTTTCTTCCATCGGAAACATCTCAAACCTCCGTTTTTTAAGATTATACTGTTTTTAAATGAAGTTCAAGGCCTTTCTTTTAACCCTTCTTATACCTATTGTTCTTTACGGAAAAACGTATCTCCTAAGGAGTGAAAAACCTCCCGATAGATTCATAAAAAAGATTTCGGAAAACGTATACCTCATAGATGAAAGTTTAACCGCACGAAGCATTAATGGCATTGTTGAAGAGAACTACAAGCTCAAGAAGCTCTTACTTCCGAACGACCCGTGTATAAACCTAAGGTGGGATTTGGAGGCTATAGAAGCTTACGGTGCATGGGAGTATACACGGGGAAGCGGTGAGATTTACGTCTTTTTGCCCGATACGGGTGTTGATTATAACAACCCAGACCTCAGGGAAAACCTCTGGAAAAATCCGGACGAGGTGTGTTATGACTATATTGATAACGATAATAACGGATACGTTGATGATTGCTACGGTGTTAACGTTCTATGCTATCCGCAGGGTGTTTACGACCCGAATGCAAAGGGTTGCAACGCTCCGGACGCCCTTGATAACGACGGACACGGAACACACATAGCGGGAATAATAGGAGCCGTAGGAAACAACGGTCTCCTGATTTCGGGCATTAACTGGAGGGTAAAGATAATTCCCTGTAAATTTCTTGACTCCGCGGGTTTGGGTGATATAGCGGGGGAACTTTCCTGCCTTGAATACTTAAAAAAACTCGTAAAGGATAAAAACGTTAATGTAGTAGTTGTAAACGCGAGCTACGGAAACTATTACCCGCCTTCAGATATACAAAGGGAAGAGATAAATTCTCTGAAGAGCCTCGGTATACTTTACGTGACAGCTTCGGGGAACGACGGGAGGAATAACGATATTTACAGCTTTTACCCCTGCAATTATAACCTTGATAACGTCATATGCGTAGGCTCTTTTTCAAAAGACGGTAAACGCTCCTATTTCTCAAATTACGGCTGGGAAAACGTTGATATACTTGCTCCCGGTGAAGAGATATGGAGCATTAAGTTAAACGGAGGAACAACCTGTCAAAACGGGCTTATAGGTTTTTCGGGAACATCAATGGCTACCCCTTTTGTAGCGGGAGGCATTGCTCTGCTCAAAGCAGCGGGTTTTCAAAATGTGAAGGAGAGAATTCTCTTTTCGGGAGACAACTCTCAGGAGCTTGACGGGGAGGTAAACACCTGCAACACACTTAACCTGAGGAAAGCCATTGAGGGAGACACCGAACCTAAAATATGCCTTTCCGCAAAGATGTTAAACTTCGGAACTGTTAATGTAGGTGATAGCTCAAAAAGGAGCTTCAAGGTCAAGAACAGCGGTCTTGTTTCCCTTAGGGTAAGCGTTGACATTTCATCGGGAAGGGATTTTTATATCCTGCGTGATAGCTGTTCGGGAAGGGAGCTCAAAAGCGGGGAGGAGTGTTTTGTTGAGATAGGCTTTTCCCCATCCGCACAAGGAGAAAGAAGGGGTGAGCTTAAAATTTTCTATGAAGGTAAAGAAAGAAGGTTAAGCCTTTACGGGGAGGGAATCGGCTCCGACGCAGTAATAATAAGCGACGGCGGAGGGGGTTGTAATACGGGGGGATACACCTTCTGGTTAATCGGTCTTGTATTAATACTGAGAAAACTCATTAAAAGTGTGTGAATCATTACTTACATTAATGTTATGTTGATAAAACCCGGAGATATACAAAAGGTGGGAAACCTGCTTATGGATGCGGTTCACGAGGAGGAGATAAGGGTTTTGAATGAACTTTACGATGCACTTACAAAAGGGGATATTGAGGCTTCGGACAGGCTTATGGATGAACTTCTCGTTGACATTGAAGACCACTTTACAACGGAAGAGGAGTTGATGAGGGAGTTTGAGTTCTTTGCCTATCCCATGCACAAGGCGGAACACGACCAGATGAGACAAAGATTTAAAGAAGTTTACAACAAATGGAAAAAAGAAAAAAACACCGCAAGCGTTATAAGGTTTTTAAAGGAGGAAATGGTTCCCTGGCTGAGAAGTCACGTCGCAAGATGGGACTCAACAACAGCGGCACACCTCGGGGACTAAAATAATTCTTATGGATTTCATTCAGGTGTTGAAGGCTTTATTCTGGCTCATTGTTTCGGAAGTTACCGCATTTGTTATAGCTATAATTGTAGGCTTCCCTTTACTTGTCATAATAATCCTTATAGCAAACTGGATTTATAAGAAGTTTGCGAAGCGTTTTGAGGAAGAGATTAAGAAGAGATATCAAAATACGGTTAAACAGGATTGAACGCCTTTTCCTTTAAGAACTTTTCGGCTTTCTTCAGATTTTTGGGATGCCCGAAAAGTATCAGGGTATCCCCGGGTTCTATTGTTGTGTCCCCCGATATGCTCACGTTTAGCCTTCCGTCGGGTTTCCTAATGGCTATTACGGTAATACTGAGTGTTTTTCTCAGGTCTAAATCTTTTAGTCTTTTCCCCACAAGGGGTGAGTCATCGGGGACTGAAATCTCGCTTATGTCTATCTCGGCTTCTTCCCCGAACGCTATTCTGTCAAATAGGTCGGATATGTAGGCGGAACTTGTATGGAATATATATGCTGCAAGCCTTGTAGCGAGAAGCCTATGGGGAACAATAGCCTTATTTGTTCCGAGTTCCTCAAGCTTTTGCGCTGTTTCCGGAGTTGAAGCAAAAGAAAATATAAAAAAGTTATCCTTATCGGGTCTCATCAACCTTGCGGTTACGATTACCGCTATATTCCTTGCGTCATCACCGAGATTTACGACCATACCTTTTGCCTTCTTTATACCTGCGGCATCAAGAACTACCCTTTTGTAAGGTTCTTCAATTATGTAGAACTTTATTCCCGACTCCTTTATCTGTCTTTCCACCTCTTTCCTGCTGTCTATAACGACAAAGGGGATTTTCCTCTTTCTGAGGAGTGCGGTAAGCTCTGCCGTTGTTCTATTAAAACCCGCTATTATGTAATGTTCTCTCAGTTTTTCTATATCCTTTAACATCTTCCAGGCTCTTAATGCTCCTATAAAATCTTCCTGAAAGAATATTCTAATGAGAATGGTTACGGATGTCGTAAATACACCTATTCCCCCGAGGGCTAAAAAGGTGGTGAATACCCTTCCCACCGGTGTATCGCTTCCCTTTACCACCTCTCCGTATCCTATAGTTCCGATTGTTATTATCGTCATGTAAAGGGAGTTTATAAAGTCCCCGTCCGACAAAATCATATAACCCAGGGTGCCTATAGTTATAACTGTGTGCAGCATAAGAAGAGGAAGACGAAAGAGAGAAAGAATCTGAAAAAGCCTCTCTTCGTAAAAGTCTATTAACCTTTTTTCCTTCTTTTTTTTCCTTAGTTTCTTAACTTTCACCCGTTTTTACACCAATTTCGGAAAGAGCCTGAGCACATCTTTTGCAAACATCCCCGACGAACTCACTTTCGGGGTAGTATATCCAGCACCTCGGGCATTTTATCCCTTCCGCTCTTGACACACCCACCAAAACGGGAAGTTCCTCGCCTTTTTCCACAACCTCCCCGTTTTCCCCTAATTCAAACTGGCTAACGGTGAGGAAGAAGTTCATGTAGTCCATATACTTTTCTACGACCTTCCTCACTTCACCGTCCGCCTTCAGGTATACCTTAGCCTCATAAGGGTGTCTTATGAGACCCTTTTCCTTCCTCGCTATCTCTATTACCCTTAAAATCTCGTCCCTTACCTTCATAAGTGTCTCGTAATCCCTTAAAACTTCTTCGTCTATAAGGTTTTTATCGGGTTTCGGTATTTCATAGAGGAATACACTCTCGGGAAGGGATGGGCTTATCCTTCTTACGTATTCCCATATTTCCTCCGCTGTAAAGCTCAGGTAAGGTGCGGTTGCTGTAGTTAAGGCAATCAGAAGATGCCAAAGGGCGGTCTGAGCGGAACGTCTTTCCTTTGATTTTGGAGCGTAAACGTAGAGCCTGTCCTTTAAAACGTCAAGGTAAACCGCGGAAAGGTCTACTATTATAAAGTTCTTAATCGTGTTGTGAACCCTGTAAAAGAGATAGTTTTCATAGTTTTCGTGAACCTTCTCAAGGATTTTCTGGAGTTTTGAGATTATCCATCTGTCAAAGTGATGAAGTTCTTTAAAACTTAGGGAATCTTTTTCGGGGTTGAAGTCGTAGAGATTTCCGAGGATGAACCTGAGTGTATTTCTTATCTTTCTGTAATCGTCCGCTATCTTCCTGAGGAGGTTTTTCCCGAGCTTTACGTCTTCCGTGTAGTCCTCACTCACAACCCACAGCCTGAGGATATCCGCTCCGAACTCCTTTATCACCTCTTGGGGTGAGATTACGTTTCCGAGGGATTTTGACATCTTTCTACCGTGCTCGTCCACTATAAACCCGTGGGTGAGAACGGACTTGTAGGGAGCCTCTCCGTAAGAGCCTACAGACTCAAGGAGTGATGCCTGAAACCATCCCCTGTGCTGGTCGGAACCCTCAAGGTATAGGTCAGCTTTCTTAAAACCGAGCGGTCTTATAACGGATGCGTGGGAACACCCGGAATCAAACCAGACATCAAGAATGTCCTCTTCCTTTTTAAAAGAAGTTCCTCCGCACTTTGGACATTTATACCCGGGGGGAAGTATCTCTTCGGGAGATTTCTCAAACCATACATCCGTTCCGCCGGGGTGTTTCTCAACGAGGTCGGCTATCCTTTCAAATATTTCCTTATCCTTTATGACCTCTCCGCAGTTTTCACAATAAAAGACGGTTATGGGAACACCCCAGAATCTTTGTCTTGATATACACCAGTCGGGTCTATTCTCAACCATACTCTTTATCCTGTTTTTCCCGTATTCGGGTATCCACTTCACCTTTTCTATTTCTTCAAGAGCCCTTTCCCTTAGGGTTTTTCCCTCATACTCTATGTCCATACCGATGAACCACTGGGGTGTAGCCCTGAATATTACCGGGTTTTTACACCTCCAGCAGTGGGGATATGAGTGCCTGATTTTTGTCTCATGGACAAGGTATCCCTTTTCCTTAAGGAGGGAAACAATGAGATTGTTGGCATCAAATACCCTAACACCCCTTATGAACTCGGGTGCGGGCTCTACAAACCTTCCCGAATCATCAAGGGGAGCGTAAGGTTCAAGTCCGTGCCTCCCGCCTACGGTATAGTCCTCCTGACCGTGTCCCGGTGCCATATGAACGAGACCCGTTCCCGTATCAAGGCTTACAAATTCCGAGGGGTAAATCTTCCACATATTCCTGAGGGTTTCCTCTGAGAGAAAACTTTTCAACTCATCCTTTTCAACAAAGGGATGGGTGTATTCAAGGCCTACGAGCTCCTTTCCCTTTACATTTTTCAAAACTTTTACATAGGTCTTCCCTACTGTTTTAAAAAAGCTATCAATAAGCTCTTTGGCAATTATCCAAATCTCTTCTCCTACATCAACAAGTGAGTAATCCGCATCTTCCTTTACCATAATCCCGAGGTTTGCGGGAAGCGTCCACGGTGTGGTTGTCCAGATTATTGCGTATGTTTTTTTACCTTCAAAGCTTTCTTTTAAAGGGAACTTTACGTATATTGACGGGTCTTCTTTTTCGTAATACTCAACCTCCGCTTCCGCTTCCGCGGTTTTGTCGTAAATACACCAATAAACGGGTTTCTTACTCCTGTAAGCGAGTCCTTTTTCAAAGAACTTACCGAGTTCCCTTATTTCCATTGCCTCGTATTCGGGATTCATTGTGAGGTATGGGTTTTCCCAATCACCGAGAACACCAAGCCTTATGAATTCTTCCCTTTGTATGTTTACATACCTGTTTGCATACTCCCTGCAAAGCTTTCTAAACTCCGTTTTCGGTAAACTTTCCTTCTTAATCTTCTTCTTTGATAGCTCTTTCTCAACAGCCCTTTCTATGGGAAGACCGTGGCAGTCCCACCCGGGTATGTAGTTTATGTTTTTTCCTATAAGAAGGTTGTATTTATTAATAACATCTTTGAGAATCTTGTTTAAGGCATGTCCCACGTGTATGTGTCCGTTTGCGTAAGGGGGACCGTCGTGGAGTATAAAGATGTCTTTTCCTTTTCTTTCTTCTATTATCCTCTTGTAAAGTCCTTTCCACTTTTCAAGGATTTGGGGTTCCCTTTGGGGTAGGTTTGCCTTCATAGGAAAATCGGTTTTCGGCAAGTTAAGGGTATCCTTGTAATCAACTTTCTTATCGGTCATATGAATTATTTTAAGAAATTTATGAAGGTAAAATTTCTCGGCTCTTTTTATGAGGAGTTTCCTCCCCCCGATTACCCCGAGGTCGTTTTTGTAGGCAGGTCAAACGTGGGAAAATCCTCACTTCTGAATATGGTTGTGGGTGCAAAAGTTGCGAAGGTAAGCAAAGAACCAGGAAGAACGAGAGCGGTGAACTACTTCCTTCTGGAGGATGAAGTTTATCTGGTAGACGTTCCCGGATACGGTTATGCTAAGGTAAGCAAGGAGGAGTTAAACAGATGGAAGAAAATGATGGAAAAATACTTCCTTGAACGGAAGGACAACATAAAGATGGCTTTTCTTCTTGTGGACAGCGTTGTAGGTGTTCAACCCCAAGATGAGCAGATGATGGAATGGTTTGAGTATTACGGAATACCCTATACCGTAGTTCTTACAAAGATAGATAAAGCCTCTCAAAAGGATATTTCCAGAACCTTAAAGCAGGTAAAGAGATACGTAGGGGAAAACGCCATAGTTCTGAGTTCCGCAAAGGAAGGGAGAGGAAAGAAAGAGCTTATCTCAAGAATTTTTGATTAGAGAGTATAGCCTTATGAAGTCCTCAAGTTTGAGGTTATCCACCCTTTCGTTGGGGTTTATACCGGCCTTTTTTAGTATCTCTTCGCTTAGCTTCTTCCTTAGGGATTTCCTTCTGTTTGAAAAAATATGGGTGAGGAAATTTT
The DNA here is from genome assembly GCA_964425585.1 of uncultured Aquifex sp. GTDB lineage: Bacteria > Aquificota > Aquificia > Aquificales > Aquificaceae > Aquifex. The sequence continues at coordinate 18,144 of CAYRMG010000025.1, forward strand.
TATAATCCTTTAGATTTTCAACCTTTATTTTTTCATTCTTCACCAGCTTTATTACAGCGGAGTTTACCTTAGGAGGTGGAACGAAAAACCGCGGCGGAACCGTCATGATGTATTCAACATCGTAGAAACTCCTTACAAAAACCGATAACCACCCTGTGTCTTTCTTTCCTTCAAGCTTTTCAGCTACTTCTTTCTGAACCATATAAACCGCTAAAGGTATACAGTCCTTGTTATAAACGGTGTTCTCTATTATTAGGCTCGCAACGTTGTAAGGTAAGTTCCCTACAAGTTTTAAGGACTTTCCGAGCTCACAGAGGGGATATTCGGAGGCATCAGCCTGAATAATCTCAACCTTTTCGCTTTCAATCTCTTTTAGGTGGTCAACCATTTCCCTGTCAATTTCTATCACGTAGAGCTTTCCGAGGGGATAGGTAAGCAAAACACGCGTAAGATTACCCGTTCCCCCGCCTATTTCAACAACCGCGTCACCCTCTTTAATCTCAAGAGATTGAGCTATTTTGTTCAAAACACCTTTTGATACTAAGATGTGCTGACCGAAAGATTTCTTTAATTTCAT
>CAYRMG010000026.1:0-18454 GCA_964425585.1 uncultured Aquifex sp.
GTCCCGCGCTCTATCCAGTTGAGCTACAGCCCGTCCAGAATATATATTTTAATACCTTTCACAGAAGTATACTTTTCACATCATCAGGTATTGAAACTATTTTTCCCTTCTTTACAATACAGTGTTTTGTTTCTCCGTAGGAAACGCCTTCCCCCCGTCTTAATACTTTATACTCAAAGGAGAATGTAAAACGAGTCAAATCCTTAAGGGTCAGGTGTATCTCAAACTCATCGTCGTAATACAAGGGTTTTTTATACTCACAACTTGCAGAGAGAAGAACAACTTCAAGACCCTTTTTTCTAAGCTCGCTGTAAGGTAGCCCCTTGCTTCTCAGAAACTCACCCCTCGCTTCTTCAAAGTAGCGAAAGTAATTAGAGTGGTGCACAATACCCTGGGCATCCGTTTCGTAGAACTGAACCCTCCTTCTGTAAATGAAGGGCATAATTCTATATTAATGGAAGTGTTTATCCTTATGTTCACAAAGGCCTTTATCTCACTTCTTGCGATAATGAATCCCTTTTCAAGTGTTCCCTTCGTTATATCCCTTACCACCCAATACTCAAAGGAAGAGATTAGAAAGATAGCCTTTTTTGCAAGCTTTTACGCATTCCTTATACTTCTTTTCTTCCTACTCAGCGGGGATTTAATCTTTAGGTTTATGGGAATAACTATACACTCCTTTAAGGTCGGAGGGGGAATACTTCTATTTCTTATAGCTATAAACCTTGTTCAAGGTGAAGTTCACAGGGAAAAGGGAAAAAGCCAGGAAATTGAAGCTGCACTCCAAAGGGAAAATATAGCACTCATTCCCCTTGCGATGCCTCTGCTTGCGGGCCCCGGTTCAATAACAACGGTTCTGGTTTTGAGAAGTTACGGGAAAAACCTCTTTGATTTTTCAGCCATCTTACTGGCCATACTTCTGGCTTGTGTTACCGCTTTTATCGTTTATTCCTCAAGCTCATTCCTATACAGATTTCTCGGAAGAACTGGAATAAATCTCGTGACCAGAATTTCGGGAATACTCCTTCTTGCAGTATCGGTTCAGTTTATAACCGACGGTCTAAAACCCCTTTTAAAGTAAAACCTTTACAGCAAAAATTATAAGCATATGAAGAATGATAAAAGATGCAACCGTGCCGTAGAAATGGCTAACCCTTGTGCAAATCTTAAGACAGATGAAGAAAACGCCCAAAAAAAGGAAAGGGGTAATCAAAACGTTTGCCACATTAACAGCTATACTTTCCTTTACCCTTTTTTTTCTGAGTCCTTTTTTTTCAAACTGTCTCAGGTTCAGTATGTATCTTTCAAAGCTGACTATAAACAGGCTTTCCTCTTCGGTTATTACCGTTCCATGTTCAAACAGGAAAACTCCCTTTCCCTTATACTCAAGCTCCTTTGAAAGTATTGTTATATCCCTGAACTTGAAAAATACATTTTCGTATTTTTTCCCCCTTCTTCCATCAACGTATATAACCGCTCCCCCGAAACCTACAAAAGTCCTAACGGGAACCTCTCTAAAGAAACTATCTTGATACTTAAAAAGGAGGTTTTTCCTGATAAATGCCACCTTCTCCTCAATAAGCGTTCCCGAAAGGACAATCATAACAAGGTAAAGGGAGATAAAGGGAATTGAAAAGAAGTATAAGATTTTTAAGTCCGAAATTCCGAAGGAGTAAAATACGTGAATTAATCTTTTCTCTTTTAAACTGTTCATAAGGGAAGCTGTTGCAAGGATTACACCGTCGGGAAGGAAGAAATAGGTATAATATACGCTCCAGCTTATAAAGAAGCCGAAAAAATCCTTTAAGGGAATACCCAGAAGTATACCGCTCAGCCGAACAAACTGAACGCTGAAGAAAATAACCGAAAGAATAAAAGCTCCCAAAATAGCGGTTCTTAAAAAGTGATAAAAAATGTAGGACCTAAACATCCTTATGGTATATTAACTCAGTAAATGTCCTACCTTTTAGAATTTATAGCGACGGGCTTTTACGTCGGAAAGTTTCCCTTTGCCCCCGGAACGCTGGGAACACTCGTAGGTATACCTCTCGTTCTTCTCCTTTACCTTGATAAGAATGTTTACCTTTTCGGTGTGATAGCTCTTTTTTTCCTCGGGTGGATTTCTTCCGAGTATATGGTAAACGTAAAAAAGGAGGAGGACCCGGAAGAAGTTGTTATAGATGAAATAGTAGGATACATTCTCTCATTTTTATTTGTAGAACCGACGATAAAAACCCTTGCAGCCGCCTTTATCATCTTTCGTTTAATAGATATATATAAACCCTTTCCCGTTAACCTTTTTGAGAACTTTCCGGGAGGTCTCGGTGTTATGATGGATGATATCGCGGGAGGATTAATCACCGCTTTTGTTTTATATCTCCTGATACAATAAATTTTTATGAAAATCAGAGTAGCTCACAGTCCCGATTCCGATGATGCCTTTATGTTTTACCCTCTTGCCAAGGGACTTATAGATACGGAAGGTCTTGAATTTGAACACATTCTTGCGGATATAGAAACCTTAAACAGGGAAGCCTTGAAGGGAACGTATGAGGTTTCTGCAATTTCCTTTCACGCATACCCCTACGTTGCGGATAAGTATGCGGTTCTCCCGAGCGGCGGAAGCGTCGGAGAAGGTTACGGCCCCATAGTTGTATCAAAGGAAGAACTCGGAAGCCTCAAAGGGAAAAGGATAGCGGTTCCCGGAGAGCTTACAACGGCGTTTTTAGTTCTCAAACTTTATGAGCCTGAAATTGAACACGTCGTTTATCCCTTTGACAGGATTATTGATGCGGTGCTAAAGGGTGAAGTGGAAGCGGGTCTTGTTATACATGAAGGTCAGCTTTCCTACAAGGATTACGGGTTGAAGAAAGTTGTAGACCTCGGGGAATGGTGGAAGGAAAAATACGGGCTTCCTCTTCCGCTCGGCTGCAATATAGTAAAGAAAGACCTCGGGAAGGATGTAATAAAAAAGATTGAGCGATTGATGAGAAAAAGCGTTGAGTATGCTCTGAAAGAAAAGGAAAAAGCCCTTGAGTATGCTATAAACTATGCAAGAGACCTTAAAGATGACCCGAGAAGAACTGAGAAATTCGTAAGTATGTATGTCAACGAAAGAACTATTGATTATGGAGAGGAAGGAAGGGAAGCGGTAAGGCTTCTTTTGAGACTCGGAAAAGAAAAGGGAATAATAAAGACCGAAATACCCGAAAAAATATTTTCTGATGAGCTCTTTTAAGGAAGGGGAATACGTATTAATAGTTCACGGCGAACGGAAATTTCTGAGAAAACTTATTCCCAAGTATAGCCTAAACGTTAAAAAAGAAGTTCTCAAGTTTGACGAGATAATAGGAAAACCCGAAGGGGTAAAAATAGGAAACTTTGAGGTTTACAGACCCACCCTTGAGGATTTAATACTTCTCGGGTTTGAAAGGAAGACACAGATAATTTACCCTAAAGATGCCTTTTATATAGCTTTTAAGCTGGGATTGAACAAAGAAAAAAAGGTTCTTGAGTTCGGAACGGGAAGCGGGGCTTTATGTGCTGTTTTTTCCCAAATTGCGGGAGAGGTTTGGAGTTACGAAGCGGTTGAAGAGTTCTACAAGACAGCGAAGAAAAACCTTGAGAAATTCGGTATAAAAGGAAATGTAAGGTTAATTAACGAAGATTTCGGAAATGCGGACGTTCCTCAGGATTACTTTGACAGTGTATTTGTTGACGTAAGGGAACCATACCCGCATCTTGAAAAGGTTCATAAATCCCTAAAAGCAGGGGGAAGTGTAGGTTTTTTGCTTCCCACCGCAAACCAGGTTATAAAACTCCTTGAAATCGCGGGTAAATTTTTCGGAAACCTGGAAGTTCTTGAGATACTCCAAAGGTATTATAAAAAGGTTCCCGAAAGGTTCAGGCCGGAGGACCAAATGGTAGGCCACACCGCTTACCTCGTTTTCGGAAGAAAGCTCACTTCTTTATGAGGTTCTTTATCTTCTCTTTTAGCTCCGCAAGTATGAGAAGAGCTTTAACGGGTGTCGTATTTCCTATATCTATATCCTCTATCTCCTTTATTATCTCCTCGTAAAGGGTTAGCTTTTCTTCATCTACGGATTTCTTGTATGTAGCCTCAAGGAAGGGTAGAACCTCCTGCTTGTTTCTTTCCCCGCCTTCAAGCTCTTTTAATATCTTCTTCGCTTCCTTTATTACTTCCTCGGGAAGTCCTGCAAGCTTTGCAACGTCTATGCCGAAGCTTCCCTTTGCCCTTCCCTCCTTCAGTATATACAGAAACCTTATTCCTTCTTCCGTTTCTTCAACCTCCATATGGTAGTTCTTAACCCCCCTTATCTTTTTTTCAAGCTCGGTGAGCTCAAGATAATGGGTGGCAATAAGCGTTTTTGCCCCTATCTTCTCGCTTATGTATTTCACTATCGCCTTGCTTATGGCTATACCGTCATAGGTTGAGGTTCCCCTTCCCACCTCGTCAAGGATTATGAGACTTCTTTTTGTTGCGTTGTTAAGAATGTTTGAGACATCTAGCATCTCGTTCATAAAGGTAGAAACACCTAAAGCAAGAACATCCCCTGAGCCTATTCTTGTGAATATAGCATCAACTAAGGGTATCTTTGCACTCCTGACGGGAAGAAAGCTACCCGTATGTGCAAGGAGCGTAAGAACTCCTACCTGTCTTATGTAGCTTGACTTTCCCGCCATGTTCGGGCCTGTGATTACGTGTATAAACTCATTTTCTGTAAGTTTTGTGTCATTGGGAACGTAGCTTTTCGTGAACTCTTCTATTACGGGATGCTTTCCCTCTTCTATTATCAGCTCGTATCCCTCGTGAACCTCCGGTCTTACCCAACCTTTTTCTAAGGCAAGCCATGCGAGGGACTGAATGTAGTCAACCTCACCTATCAAGGAAGCATTACTTCCTACTTTATCAAGCTCTTTTAACACTTCTTCCCTCAGCTCCTTGTAAAGCTCATACTCAAGTTCGTTTATACGGGTTTGGGCGGAAAGAATTTTTTCCTCAAGCTTTTGAAGCTCGTCCGTCGTATACCTTTCCGCGTTTGACAAGGTTTGCCTTCTTCTGAAGTGCTGAGGGACGTATTTTAGGTTAGCCTTTGTTACCTCTATGTAGTATCCCATTACCTTGTTGTATCCGATTTTTAAACTCTGTATTCCCGTCTCTTTTTTTAGTTTCTTTTCATACTCCCTTAAGAGTTTTTCCGCATTTTCCCTTATAAAACGAAGCTCATCAAGATAGGAGTTAACACCCGTCTTGATAAGTCCCCCTTCCTTTACGTGGAGGGGCGGGTCCTCAACAAGGGTCTTATCTATAAGGTCAGCTAACTTGTTCAGGTTAAGGAGGGAACTCTCAATTTCCCTGAATATTTCCGAATCAAGAAGGGATAACGTCCTCCTCAACTCCTCCGCTTTCCTTAAAGAGTTTTTAAGGTAAACGAGCTCCCGAGGACTTGCCATATTTGAACTGATTCTGGATACAAGCCTCTCCAAATCCGACATACCCTCAAGGATTTTCCTTATCTCGTTAAGAACTTCCCTCTTGTTAATGAGTTCCTCAACAGCTTCCTGAATCTTTTTAATCTTTTCTATGCTTCTGAAAGGGTTGAGGAGTCTGAACCTAAGTCTTCTTCGTCCCATACCCGTGAGGGTTCTATCAACAACCTTAAAAAGGGATATATCCTTTCTTCCTTCTATGCTTTCTGTAATTTCAAGTCCCTTTACCGCCTTGAGGTCAAGCTTCACGTATCCCTCATCAACGTATGGTTTTGGCTTGGGAATAAGGGGAGTAAAGGACTTCTGGGTGGCTTTAGCATACCTGTAAACAGCCCCGAGGGTAAGGGAAAGCTCCTCGTCCTGAAATCCGAAAGCCTTTACGGACGGAACTCTGAAATCCTTGAGAAGTTCCTCCTTTCCTTCTTCAAAGAACTCTTCATCAAGCTCAGATATGTGAAGCTTTAAAACCTTCCCAATCTTTTCGGGAAGTTTTTCCCCTTTCCTTACGAGAAGTTCCTTTATGTTGAACTTAGAAAGAAAGTCTATCAGCTCTTCTTCTTTTACCTTTGCACCTATAAACTCACCTACCGAAAGGTTGAGGTAAGAAACGAGATAGCTTCTTCCTTTCCTGTAAATAGCGGAAAGGCCACCGGTTTCCCTTTCAAAGAATGTCCCCGGGGTTATAACCCTTATTACATCCCTCTTTACTATTCCCTTAGCCTTTGATGGGTCTTCAACCTGTTCACATATTGCCACCTTATAACCTTTGTTTACCAGCTTTGCTATGTAATTATTTGCGGAATGATAGGGAACCCCGCACATGGGTATCCTTTCCCTTCCCTTTCCCGCAGGTCTTGAGGTCAGAACAAGGCCGAGCTCCTTGGAACCTACGACCGCATCTTCATAAAAAAGCTCGTAAAAGTCCCCGAGTCTGAAAAGAAGAAGACAGTCGGGATACATGCTCTTGAACTGGTGATACTGGGCAAGCATAGGGGTAAGCTCTTTTTCCTCTTTTCCCATAAGATTTTAAGATAAGGTATGAAAGGGGAATTTATAGTTCTAAGAAGGGTAAGAGGCGGAGACGTTGACCTTGTTGCAACTCTATACGGAATTTACGGAAAACTAACCCTCTTTCTAAAAGAGGGCTATCTCAACGAAAATCCTCTTTTCGGAGTTTTTGAACCTTTCAACGTGGTTGACATAGATTTTTACCAGTCGGGAAACATAATAATCCCGAACGATGTAAGAAAAGTAAGAAGATTTTCATACAAGGCTAAAGATTACGAGCAGTTTATTTATATGTCAAAGATATCGGAAGCGGTTTTAAAATTCGTTCACTCCTACGATGAAAAGATTTATAAACTCCTTTTTAATGAACTTGAAAAAAAGGTAAAAAACTTAAACACTTCCCTTCTGAGGTTTTACATAAACCTTATTGAGATATTGGGATATACACCTAAGTTCCTTTACGAGGGAAAAATAGGTCAAAAAGTAAAAATTAACCTGGAAAACGGAGAAATAGGGAGTGGAAATTACGAGATAAAGGGAAGCTACATAAAGCTTCTCAGAAAGATTAAAAATACAAAGGATTACGAGAGGATAAGAATAACGAAGGGAAGTTTTAAAGAGATAGAAAAATTTTTAAGAGATTTCCTGAATTATCACACAAAGTGATAAAGAAAAGGGGAAAGGGAATTAGTCAAGCTCGGGCATGTCGGTGGGTGTTATGTCCTTCTTCTTTTCTTCGGGAATGTCCGCTATGAGTGCTTCGGCGGTGAGCATAGTTCCCGCAACGGATGCGGCGTTTTCTATTGCGGTTCTTACAACCTTCGTGGGGTCTATGATTCCCGCTTCATACATGTCAACGTATTCACCCGTTGCGGCGTTGAATCCCCAGGTTGCTCCCTTTGTCTTTCCGAGTTCCATTACCTTTTCAAGAACCACCGAACCGTCATATCCCGCGTTGTATGCTATTTGCTTTAGAGGAACTCTTACCGCTTTCTTGACTATGTCTATACCGAGTTGTTGGTCTTGGTTATCACCTTTTAGGTTTTCAAGTGCTTCTGAAGCCCTTACGAGTGCTACTCCACCGCCGGGAACTATTCCTTCTTCTACAGCTGCCTTGGTTGCGTGAACCGCGTCTTCTACCCTGTATTTCTTTTCCTTGAGTTCAGCTTCCGTTGCTGCTCCTACCCTTATTATTGCAACTCCGCCGCTGAGCTTAGCCAACCTTTCTTGGAGTTTTTCCCTGTCGTAGTCGGAGGTGGTTTCTTGGATTTGTCTCTTTATCTGTTCAATTCTTGCCTGTATTTGTTGCGGGTCTCCTTTACCGCCTATGATGGTGGTGTGTTCTTTGTCAACTACAACTTTTTCAGCTTGTCCGAGCATATCAAGGGTTACGCTTTCAAGTTTGATTCCGAGGTCTTCGGTTATAGCCTGTCCTCCCGTGAGCGTAGCTATGTCTCCGAGGTAATCCTTTCTCCTTTGTCCGAATCCGGGAGCTTTTACCGCACAAGCCTTAAGAACACCCTTTATGTGGTTTACTACAAGTGTAGCAAGTGCCTCACCTTCAACATCTTCAGCGATTACGAGCAGGGGTCTTCCCGACCTTACAACTTGTTCAAGAACAGGGAGAAGGTCTTTTACGTTGCTTATCTTCTTTTCGTATATGAGTATGTAGGGATTTTCAAGAACACATTCCATCTTTTCGGGGTCCGTTACGAAGTAAGGGGATAGGTATCCTCTGTCAAACTGCATTCCCTTAACAACTTCAAGGGTTGTTTCCGCAGATTTGCTTTCTTCAACGGTAATTACTCCGTCCTTACCAACTTCTTCCATAGCGTCCGCTATTATCTTTCCGATTTCGGGGTCGTTGTTAGCGGATATAGTTGCAACTTGCTCTATTTCCTTTCTTTCCTTTACTTCCTTGGAGAGTTTTCTCAGTTCCTCAACTACGGTTTTTACAGCCTTGTCTATTCCCCTCTTTACTTCCATTACGTTTGCACCGCTTGCGGCTACCCTGAGTCCTTCGTGGAATATCGCTTGTGCAAGAACCGTAGCGGTTGTCGTTCCATCTCCGGCAACATCTGCGGTTTTTGATGCGACCTCTTTTACGAGCTGAGCTCCGATATTTTCAAACTTGTCCTTGAGCTCTATTTCCTTAGCAACGGTAACACCGTCCTTGGTAACTACGGGAGTTCCCCAGTTTTTACCTAAGATAACCTCCCTTCCCTTGGGACCCAAAGTAACCTTAACAGCATTTGCAAGCTTATCAACACCGGCCTTTAACTTTGCCCTTGCTTCTTCGTTATAGATAATTGCCTTTGCTGCCATCTTACCTCACCTCCTAATTAAGCTTGATAATCTTCAACTACCGCAAGAACTTCATCTTCAGACATAACGAGATAAGTCTTTCCATCAATTTCTACTTCATTACCCGCATACTTGTTAAAGAGAACCACATCACCTTCCTTAACAGATAAAGGTTTAATTTCGCCATTATCAAGTAATTTTCCGGGACCTACGGCAACAACTTTGCCGAGCTGAGGTTTTTCTTTAGCGGTATCGGGAATTATAATTCCAGAGGGTGTTCTTTCCTCTTTTTCCTCAAATCTCTCAACGACTATCTTATCGTATAAAGGTCTCAGTTTCATTCTGCCACCTCCTCCGTTTATTACCAATCTTTTCACTTTCCAATTATATTAACATTCTCTCCCGATGTCAAGACCCAATTTTAGCATAACTCACTTAAAGAATTTTAAAGAGTAATTTAGCCGCGGAAACTTTAAGAAAATCACAGCGTTTTTAACTTTAGTCTTTCCTTGTAAATGTTTATGAAGGCAATATATTAAAATGCAGGAGGTGTTAGGCCATGGAAGGCCTGAGAGAGGAAGCAATGAAATTATTTGAGGAAGCTTATAAATACCACATGCTCGGAGACCTTGACAGGGCAATAGAGCTTTACAGGAAGTCCATAGATATTTATCCTACCGCGGAAGCCTGGACTTTCCTCGGGTGGGCTTACAGCATGAGGGGAAACTACGAGGGTGCAATAGAAGCGTGCAAAAGGGCTATTGAGATAGACCCGGATTTCGGAAATCCCTACAACGATATAGGTTCTTACCTCATAGAGCTCGGTAAGCTTGATGAAGCGATAGAGTGGCTTGAGAAGGCAAAAAAAGCAAAAAGATACGAACCGAGACACTACCCTTACATAAACCTCGCAAAGGTTTATATGCTAAAGGGAAAGCTATACGAAGCCCTAAGGGAAATTGAAGAAGCCATTAAGATAAGACCTGACTACAAGCCTTCCCACATTCTCAGACACCAGATTCTCGGAATGCTAAACTGATGGTTATAGCCCTGCTTACGGACTTCGGAACGAAGGACGGATTTGTCGGTGCGGTCAAGGGGGTTATTCTCTCCATAAACCCCTCCGCTCAAGTAGTGGATATAACCCACGAAGTTGAACCCTTTGATATTCTGGAAGGTGCCCTTATATTAAAGGCTCACTACTCTTACTTTCCGAAGGGAAGCATATTTATGTGCGTAGTTGACCCGGGTGTCGGCTCGGAAAGAAGGGGGATAGTTGTAAAAACGGAAAGATACACTTTCGTGGGACCCGATAACGGTATATTTGACCTCGTCCTGAGGGAAGAGAAAAATTTTGAAACTTTCGTTATAGAAAACGAAAGCTTTACGCTCCCGAGAAAGAACAACACTTTTCACGGTAGGGATATCTTTGCCCCTGTATCCGCATATCTCAGCAAAGGAGTAAGTCCGGAACGTATAGGAAGAAAAACGGAATACATATTCAGACTACCCATACCAGAAGTGAAAGAGGAGAAGGATTACATAGAAGGCGTTATTCTCCACTTTGACAGGTTCGGAAATGCGATAACCAGCGTCCCCTGCGGAGATTATAGGAAGGGAATGTTCAGGGGAGAGGAATTCAAGGTCGTTAACTTCTTTCTTGAAGGGGAAGAAAACAGGTTAAACGGAATTTGCGGAAGCTTCGGATTTATGGAGCTTTTTATTCCCCTCGGAAGTGCAAAGGAAGAGTTTAACATTAAAAAAGGAGAAAAAGTTAGGTTCTTTAAATGATTACTTTCTATTTTCTATGGATTTTTCCAGGGAATACTCATCCGCAAACTCTATAAGGCTGCCGAACTGAAAACCGTAAGCTGTTCTTGTGACCTTTACCGAAGGGAACCTCTTTTTTATAAGGTTCATAAGGTAGCTTGCGGTTGCCTCTCCCTCAACGTTCGGATTTGTTGCTATTATTACCTCTTTAGCGTTATACTTTTCTATCCTTTCAAGGAGCTTATCTATGGTAAGGTCTTCCGCTGATATACCCTCAAGGGGTGCTATTCTTCCCTGAAGAACGTGATAAACTCCTTTATACCTTTCAAGTTTTTCTATAGCGTAAGCGTCCTGACTTTCTTCAACCACGCATATGAAACGCTTTATTCTCCTTTCATCGGAACATATGGGACATATCTCCCTATCCGTTATAAGGAAGCACTCCTTACAGGGCTTTAGGGTATCAACCGCTTTCTTTATTTTATCAACTATCTTTTTTCTCTCTTCCGACCTTAACTTAAGGAGGTTATACACAAACCTGCTCGCTCCCCGCTCCCCGTAAGTTGGTATCTCGGTTATGCTATCAAGGGCTTCTTTAAGCACTTTCGGAAAAACGTCTTCAAAGCCCAAGCCCGAGTCCTCCCAAAAGCCCTCCGAATTTTCTCTGAAAAGCTTCCTTTATCTTGTCCCTCGCTATTTCCTGAGCTTGATTTATAAGCTCTATTAAGGTCAATTTCAACCTTTCGCAATCCTTTTCTTCTTTGAACTCTATATTGAGAATTTCGCCGAGCCCGTTAAAAACTATCTCAACCCCATCTTTCTCAAGTATATCTTTTTCTTCCCTCAGCTCCTTTTTTACCTCTTCCATGGTTTCCCGGAAGTTTTTTAAGTTCTTCATAAAATCGTATATGTTCATCTTAGCACCTCCAGAGCCTTTTTCGTTTCCCTAACCCTCTGAATAACCGTTAAAAGCGAGCCTACAAATATTACGAGGAGTGATAACTTCCAGAGACCCAGAAGAATTCCCAAAAGAAGGACAATCCACCTTTCGGTTCTCTCAAAAAGACCGCCAAGTCCGTGAACTCCCAACCCTTCCGCCCTTGCCCTTGTATAGCTCACCCCGAAAGATGAAGTTAACGCCAAAAAAGAAAGTAGCGTTCCTAACCCATCCCCCTCGGAAGAGAAATTTACACCCATAGCGATAAAGGGAAAAGCGTCGGAAAACCTGTCAACCGTTGAGTCAAGAAAGGCACCGAAAGGTGAAGCCTTTTGCATTTTTCGTGCTATTGCACCGTCAATGCTATCCGATAGGGCTCCGAGAAGCAGAAGGAAAAAAGCTAAAAAGCTCTCTTCCTTGTAGAGAAAATATGACCCGAAACCGACGCTTACAAGACCGAAAAGGGTAACGTAGTTCGGATTTACATTTTTCCTTTCAAGAAACCCTATTAAAGGGTCTACCACCTGTTCGTAGTAAGGTTTAAGCTTCCTCGTAAGGGTGCTCATTTAACTTTTAAAAAGTATATCACTTGGCAACGTCCACACCCAAGCTTCCTATAACCGCGAAAATGCTTACAAGGAGTGATGCCTTAAGAAGTGTAGAAAGGTCTTTTATCATATCCGGATAAACACCGAAAAGGGTGAGAAATAAAAGGGATATGAAGAAAGATATAGAGAGGCTCGTTATAAGCCTTAAGGGAATAAAGCCTAACACATTTTGTTGTTCCCAGTTTTGTAACTTTGAGTATTTTATAAACAGAAAAACGGTAAAAACGGTTATAAGGTAGACTATCAAAATCCTAAAAAAACTTAACCTTTCGGAGATTTCCCATACTTCTTCGGTAAGGGAAAAAGGTAGAGCTATAATCATGGCACCTATTAGCTCCTGAACAAGGTCGGAAAATCCGAGTTTCTGCTTTTTTCTTGAATTTTCAAAGTCTTCATACATCTCCGTTATCTTTTTCTCAAGATTATCAACCTTTTTGTTTATCTCATTCAGCCTATCCATTCCCTCACGCCAGCTTCTTTGTCATCCTTATCCAGTAGTTATACCTTCCCTTTTCTTGAAAGCCGAATTTCTTATAGAAGTTTATGGCTCTGTAGTTCTCGTCCCCGACCCATAGCTCCGCGGTATCAAGTCCCTTACTTTTGAAGTATTTCAGAATCTCCTCCATTAACCTCGTTCCTATTCCCATGCCTTGGTATTCGGGGTCAACAACGATTTCGTGTATTGCTCCTACCTTCTTTTTCTCCCTTCTGCTAAACCAGTTTGCGTCTCCTGCAACAAAACCCACAATCTTTCCGTCAACCTTTGCAACCAGAAAACCTTCAGGGTCTCTATTTAAAAGCCACTTCATATAGCTCTCTACATCCTTCGGGTGAGTATACGCATACTCTTCAAGACCTTTATAAGCCCTCAGATACAAATCAACCAGCTTGGGAATATCCTCCTTTTTAATCCGTTCTATCTTTACATCCGTTTTTGCCCTATCACTCATAGCGGAATACTCTGAAGCCATCGGGAAACTCTATTTTAAACAGTTCCTCCGAAGGCCTGAAGTTCCTTTTTACCTTTATAAACTCTATAATAACCTCCTTTCCTTCCTCGCTGTAGGTTTTTATCCTTTTAATCTCTCCCTTTCTTAGATAGACCTTTACGAGTCTCAGGTTTTCGTCTTTTTTCTTCGGACGAAGTATTATAACCTCTTCATCGTTTTCTTCTTTACCTACAAAGGTAAAAACCTTTTCAATAGGTTCAGAAAGAAAAAGCAAGCTGTTTATTACGGGAGATGTATTTCTTCTCATATCTTCTACATAAACTTTTTGTTCCTCGTAGTGTATGAGATAAACCTTTTTTCCGTCGGATATTATCGTTATCCTTTCGGGATAGGTGTAATCCAGTCTTATCCTTTCACCTTTCTTTACGTAAAGTATACCTTTGCTTATATCGGGTTTCGGATACCAGTCATAGATTACTTTCTGAACAAATACAACCTTAAGGGTTTTTGTGTTTTCAAGAATTTCTTTTAGTTTGTCAAAACCGCTTCCGAAAGAAAAGGCTACGAGTAAGAGTATTAAGACAACCATAAGGTTTATTTTGCAAACTTTTATGAATTTCTCAAAACTTTCTGTAATACATTAATGTGTAATGAAAAAGGGATATTGAAATAAAGGACAAGGTTAAGATTTCTAAAACCGTAAGTAAATTTTGTAAAATACGGATAAAATGTATATTCAATACCGCCACAATTACCAAGCATAATGATACGAAAAACGTTGTAAGTTTTCCGTAAATTGAAGGGGAAGGAAGGATGTTTTTCCTCAGAAGTATTATTCCTCCGAGAACTAATAAAATGTCCCTAAATAAAAGTAGGAAAAAAATTGAAGAGTTTAAGGTATAGCGGGATAAAAAAGTATATGAGAACAGGGAAAAGGTTGTGAAAACCTTATCACCTAAGGGGTCAAGAATCTTTCCCCGCCTTGTTTCCTGATTAAACTTTCGTGCTATGTATCCATCAAGAAAATCCGTTAACGCGAGAAATACAATAAGAAACAAGGAAAGTAAATACTTTTCCTTTGCTACGAGGATAGGAATAAAAGGGGATAAAAGTATCCTAAGGACGCTTAGAGTATTCGGGATGTTCATATATTATCTTCATAACTTTGTTGAATACCTCTTCAATGCTCATACCCGTTGTGTCAATTATTATCGCATCTTCTGCAGGTCTGAAAGGGTATTTCGGTCTTTCCATATCCCTTTTGTCCCTCTCAAGGATTTTTCTCAAGATTTCCCCGTAGGAAGTATTTATTCCTATTTTTTTTAGCTGTTCGTATCTCCTTTTTGCCCTTTCTTCGGGAGATGCGGTTATGAATATCTTTACATCCGCTTCGGGAATTATGTGGGTTCCCGCATCCCTTCCTTCAACAACCATTTGTTTTTCATCTATTATTTCCCTGAACAACTTGTTTATTCTTTCCCTGAATTCGGGAATAGCCCCGAGTTCCGAAGCTCTCTTTCCGACCTCTTCCGTTTTTAGCATATTTTCGTCCAGTTCTTTTCCGTAAAGTTTTATTACCGTTCTTCCGACTTCCGAAATTATCTCAAAATCTTTATTAAAGATTTCCTCAAAATTTTTGGGAGAAATATTCTCGTTAAGGGATATAAAGGCAAGTGCTCTATACACAAGACCCGTCTCTAAATAAGGAATACTCAGCTTTTCGGAAATATACTTCGCTACCGTGCTCTTACCGCTTGCGGAAGGACCGTCTATGGCTATCTTCATATCAGGTTATGAGTATATCATCTTCCCCGGATACGCTTTCACTGTTTATACCCTTCAGTCTGAGTTCAAGGTCCGCCGGTCTCCTCGCATAAAGGAGAGCGGTATCCATGTCTATTAATCCCTTTTTATAGAGCTCTTCAAGATGCTGGTCAAAGGTTTGAGAACCGTAAACGGACCTTCCCTTTTCTATAAGTTGGGGAATTTCGTGAAGCCTATTTTCCAGAATAGCTTCCTTTATTGATTGAGTCATAATCATAATCTCAACAGCCGGAATCTTTCCTCCGCCCTTTTTAGGGATTAACCTCTGGGAGTAAACGGCTATCAGGGTGGAAGCAAGCATCTGTCTTATCTGTTCCCTATGCTCAAGGGAAAACATCACGACGAACCTGTTTATAGTTTCCACGGTGTCAAGGGTGTGAAGGGTTGAAAAAACGAGGTGTCCGGTTTCAGCAGCGTGGAGTGCGGTCTTTGCAGTTTCGGGGTCCCTGATTTCACCGACCATTATTACGTCCGGGTCCTCTCTAAGGGCTGCTCTGAGTCCCAGGAAAAAACTTTCAGTATCCCATCCTACTTCCCTCTGGATAATGAACGACATAATATCCTTGAATAAAAACTCTATGGGATCCTCAATTGTTATTATTACCTTTCTAAAGCGTTTATTAATCTCGTTAATAATTGCCGCAAGTGTTGTAGACTTTCCAGAACCGGTCGGACCTGCGACAAGAATAAGCCCTGCGGAATGTTTTAAAGCGGTCTGTAGCATTACTGGGGGTAAGTTAAGTTTTTTGAATTCGGGTATATCAAAGGGAATGACCCTCAAGGCCATGCCGTAGGTTCCCCTTTGCCTGTAGAGGTTTACCCTGAACCTTGAAACCTTAGGTATGGAATAAGATAGGTCTATTTGGCCTTTCTCTTCCAGTTCCTTTTTTTTCTTCGGTTGATTTTTGAGAATATCGTTTATAAAAATTTCAAAGAGTTCCATAGAAATAGGGGGGAACTCCTCAAGGGTTTCCAGGCCGCTGGGTGTTCTGATAACGGGTTTTGAACCCACCTTCAGGTGTATATCGCTTGCTTTATTCTCCAGTGCTTTCTTCAGTATCTGGTTTAACAAGTCCCGTCACCTCTCTCAATTTTCTTTCTATATCTTCAAGTATTTCGGGATGCTCAAGCAGGTATTTCTTTGCCTGCTCCCTTCCTTGCCCCAGTCTTTTCTCACCATAGCTATACCAGGATCCGCTTTTGGTGATAACTCCAAGGTTTGCAGCGGTGTCAATTATATCGCATATTCTGCATATTCCTTCACCGTAGATAATGTCAAACTCCGCTTCCTGGAAAGGAGGAGCAAGCTTGTTCTTAACAACCCTCACCTTTACCCTGTATCCCTTCTTTTCTCCCCCTTCCTTGACATCTCCCAGCCTTCTTACCTCAAGCCTCATATCGGAGAAGAACTTCAATGCCCTTCCGCCCGGTGTGGTTTCGGGATTTCCAAACATTACACCTATTTTTTCCCTTATCTGGTTTATAAATATGAGTGCCGTGTTGCTTTTATGAACCGCACCTTTCAGCTTTCTGAGAGCCTGAGACATTAGCCTTGCCTGTTTACCTACCTGAGCTTCTCCCATTTCGCCTTCAAGCTCGTCCTTCGGAACGAGTGCAGCTACAGAGTCAACAACTATGACGTCAACTGCACCGCTGTTTATAAGACTTTCTGCTATCTCAAGAGCTTGCTCTCCGTAATCGGGCTGGGATATGTATAGGTTATCAACATCAACACCGAGCTTTTTCGCGTATTTCGGGTCAAGTGCGTGTTCAGCATCAATAAATACGGCTACTCCTCCCCTTTTCTGGGCTTCCGCTATCACGTGAAGGGCAAGGGTCGTTTTTCCCGAACTCTCAACGCCGAATATCTCGGTTATCCTCCCTTTAGGAATTCCTCCGACTCCTGTGGCCAAATCAAGGGAAATTGAACCCGTGGGTATGGCTTCAACCTGAACAGTTTCAACAGCTTTAAGGGGCATAATTGCCCCTTTTCCGAAACGCTTCTCAATACTGCTGAGAGCAACCTCAAGCGCTTTCATCTTCTCAGATAAGTTCTCGGAAACCTTTGCCATTTATTACACCTCCACAACTCGCGGAACGACAAAAAATCCGTCTTCCCTCTCGGGAGCGTTCATAAGGGCTTTTTCCCTGTCAAGGGAAGGCTCGGGTTCGTCCTCCCTCATAGGTGTGGATTCGGAGAAAAGGATAAAAGGCTCTACCCCTTCCGTATTTACCTCGTTTAGTTTGTTTACAAATTCAAGGATATCCCCTAGCTGTTTTTGGAAGAGCTCTACCTCTTCCTCCGTAAGCTTTAGCCTTGCAAGGTGTGCTATCTTCAGAACCCAATCCCTATCAACCATTATGAAATATAAATTATAAAATCTAAAGCAAAGGCAAGTGTTTACATGAGATAAATCAAAAATATTGAGTATTGAGTTATTAAATTTTAACTTTATGAGAGTTGAAGCAAAGTGGTGGAGAAAAACACAGGACGGGAAAGTTGAGTGTTATCTTTGTCCCGTGAGTTGTAAACTGAAGGAAGGGGGAGTCGGTTCTTGCGGTGTGAGGGCGAACATAGGAGGGAAGTTATACACATTCACATACGGCTCTCTTATATCCGCTGCAATAGACCCTGTTGAGAAGAAACCTTTATTTCATTTCATTCCGGGGCATAGAACTTTAACGATAGCAACACCCGGGTGTAATCTTCACTGTAAGGGTTGCCAAAACTGGGAAATCTCTCAAGTTCCCAAGGGGGAAGTATTTACAAACAGGTTTTTTGATGAAACCTTTGTTCCTCCGGAGTTAATTGTTGAAAAGGCTATAGAACACGGTTGTGAAAGCATATCTTACTCTTACTCGGACCCCACAATTTTTGCGGAATACATGCTTGAGGTTGCCAAAAAAGCAAAGGAAGCGGGTTTAAAAAACATCATGGTGACCGCAGGTTATATAAATCAGGAGCCTTTAGAAGAAATAGATAAATACATGGACGCTTACAGTATAGACCTTAAGTTCTTTGACGATAAGGCTTACAGAGAGTATTCAAAGGGTAGGTTGGAGCCCGTCTTAGAAACTATAAAGTATGTATTTGATAGGGGAAAATGGGTAGAACTTACAACGCTTTTAGTTCCGAAGTATCTTACAGAAGAACAGATAAAGAATATTGCGGAATGGATAGGAAAGGAGCTCGCTCCGTGGGTTCCGTGGCATCTATCAAGGTTTTTCCCCCACTACAAAGCTACAGAACTCCCGCCTACTCCCGTTGAAGATTTAATAAAGGCTTACAGGATAGGAAAAGAAGCAGGGCTTGAATACGTATTTGTGGGAAACCTTCCCGGAAATAATTACGAAAGCACGTATTGTCCGAGATGCGGAAACGTAGTTATAAAAAGGATAGGATACAACATTACACAAATAAACTTAGAAAACGGAAGATGTAAAAACTGCGGATATCAAATAAAAGGAGTATGGAGTTAAGCCCGCACAAGGCGGGCTTTAAACCTTTAGAAGTTGTAGAAGATAGAGAGGGTTACGTCGGT
>CAYRMG010000027.1:0-16373 GCA_964425585.1 uncultured Aquifex sp.
TCAAACTTGACACAGGTCAGTGAGATAATAAATTCTTTTGAGTGATGTCCTCAGATATAGAAGAGCTTCGGCGGGAACTTGATATCGTTGATGTAATTTCAGAGTATGTGAGTCTAGAAAGGGTGGGGTCTAACTACAGAACTAACTGTCCCTTTCATCCCGATAGGACGCCGTCTTTTTACGTTTCTCCTTCAAAACAGATATTCAAATGCTTTGGTTGCGGAATAGGAGGAGATGCCATAAAGTTTGTTTCCCTATACGAAGGGATATCTTACTTTGAGGCTGCTCTTGAACTTGCAAAAAAATACGGATTAAAGTTTGATATAAAAAATGTAAAGAAAAACGAAAGGATTTTAATAGCCCTTGATAAGGTTTCGGACTTTTATCGGGAAAAGTTGTCCAAAACTAAAGAAGCCACCGAATACCTGTCCCGCAGGGGTGTAGAGGGAAAAGTGGTAAAGAGGTTCGGCCTTGGTTTTTCTCCTTCAAGTGAAGAGCTTGTAGATTTTCTTAAGAAAAATGAAATACTTGAGGATTATCTGAGGACAAAGAACCTTATGAAAGGAGGGGGAAACACCTACAGGGATTTATTTGTCGGAAGGATAATAATACCTATAAGAAATACCCAGGGAAGGGTTATAGGCTTCGGCGGAAGAAGGATAAAGGAAGATAAAACGCCGAAATATATAAACTCGCCCGATAGCGAAGTTTTCAAAAAGGGAAAAAACCTCTTCGGACTTTACGAAGCAAAAGATTACATAAGGGAAGAGGGATTTGCCATTCTTGTAGAGGGATATTTTGACGTAATAAAACTGTTTTCTGAAGGCATAAGAAACGTAGTTGCACCCCTCGGAACCGCACTCACGGAGGAACAGGCAAAGCTCCTTTCCAGATACACAAAGAAAGTTTACATACTATACGACGGAGACAATGCGGGAAAAGAGGCAACCCGAAAAGCTATACCTATACTACTTGATGCGGGTATGGAAGTTTATCCTGTAGAGCTTCCCGAGGGCTATGACCCCGATGAGTTTATAAAATCTAACGGGGTAAAAGCTCTAAAGGAATTAATACTCAATACCAAAGAACTTTTTAGGGGATTAATAGAAAAGGGTAGGGAAAATAAGGAAGAAAGCCTCAGATTTTTCAAAACATATATACAACACGTCAAGGATACAGCACTCAAAACAGCCCTAATAGCGGAGTTTGCAACAAAAAACAAAGTCCCTATGGAAATGTTAATAGTTCCGCCGAAAGTTCAAAATATCCCGCAGAAAAACGAATTCAGTTTAATAGAAAAGGTATTAATAAAGGGATTTTTAGAGTTTAAACCGAATATAGACCCGGATAAACTACCGATTAACGATAATGTAAAAGAACTCTGCAAAAAGGCTTTACTCGGATACGAGGAAGAAATACCTAAAGAAGCCTTAGATTTGGAATCACAAAATTTCAAAGCTCTGTTTGAAGGAATTTTAAAGGAGTTAATGGAAGGGAAAATCGGGAAAAGGTTGAGGAAAAGAAACTTGAAAAATACGTATAGATAGTTATATTTAATAAATTTTTGAGTCAGGAGGTAAGAAATGTTAGAAAAGGACAGCGTGAAACAGCTCATTGAGATGGGAAAGGAAAAGGGATACCTCACTTATGACGAGATTAATGAAGTCCTTGAGGAAGACTTTGTATCCTCGGAAATGTTTGAAGACCTTATGGACCTATTCCACAGAATGAATATTCAGGTTGTTGAGAAGAAGGAAGACCTTGAAGAGGGGGAAGAGGAAGAGGAAGTTGTTGTTTCCAGTTCCTTTACCGTATCTGCAAGGGATGGCGACCCCGTTAAGCTATACCTCAGAGAAATGGGAAAAATCCCTCTCCTGAAGAGAGAAGAAGAAATATACTACGCAAGACAAATAGAAATAGGCAGAAAGATAATGAGAAGGGGGCTTATGAGAACCTCATTCCTCGTTGAGAAGATACTTGATGACTGGGCAAAGCTCTGCAACGGGAAGTTAAAGATACACGAGGTTATGGACCTCGTTGAACACGAAAACGACGACGACTTTGAAGACAGGTTTGATGAGTTCAAACAGTATTTTATAAGGAAGGGCTACGAGCTCGCTAAGGCTTATAAAAATCTCCTTGAGGTAAGGGAAGATTTCATAAAGAACCCAACGCCCGAAAACAGAAAGAAATATCTCTACACTCATGCGAAAATGAACAAAGTAATAAAGGACATGAAAATTAAATACGCAAAGTTTGAAAGGGTCACGGAAGAGATAATAAAACTCTTCAAGGAATACGCAAGAAAGAAGAAAGATTTAAACGCAAGGATAAGAAAGATAAAAGCACTTCACAAAGACCCCGATTACTTTGTGAAAAATTACCTTACCGACGAAGAAATTCAGAAAACCATAAAGGAAAAAGGGATACCTTTTGAGAAGATTACAAATCTCGTAAACGAGTATATATCCCTCAAGAGGGAAGTAGAAAGGTTACAGAGAACTATAGGTATTTACCCTGAGGAAGAAATTCCGAAGGTTATGAAGATAATAGAACAGGGTAGGAAGAAGGTTGTTGAGGCAAAGCAGATAATGATACAGTCCAACCTCAGGCTCGTGGTATCAATAGCGAAAAAATACGTAAACAGGGGACTCCATTTCCTTGACCTTATACAGGAAGGGAACATAGGACTTATGAAAGCTGTTGATAAGTATGACTACAGGAAGGGATACAAGTTCTCAACCTACGCAACCTGGTGGATAAGGCAGGCTATAACGAGAGCTATAGCAGACCAGGCAAGGACAATAAGGATTCCCGTTCATATGATAGAGACGATAAACAAGATAATAAAAGCCTCAAAGAAGCTTTTCCAAGAAAACGGAAGAGAACCCACACCCGAGGAGATAGCGGAATACCTGGACATTCCCGTTGAAAAGGTTACAAAAGTTATGAAGTTCTCCCAAGAGCCTATATCCCTTGAAACACCTATAGGGGACGATGAGGATACATTCCTTAAAGATTTCATAGAGGATAAATCAATACCTAACCCGGAGGAGCAAGTCACGAGAAAGCTTTTAAGAGAACAACTGGAAAAGGTATTACAAACCCTTTCGGAAAAGGAAAGGGAAATCCTCATGTATCGTTACGGACTTGTTGACGGAACAGAATACACCCTTGAGCAAGTAGGAAAGATGTTTAACGTAACGAGGGAAAGAATAAGACAGATAGAAAACAAAGCTCTGAGAAAATTAAGACACCCTTCACGAGCTAAGTATCTGAAAGACTTTGAATTCTAATCCACTTCTTTTTTTCGTCCTTACAATATTTCCCCGTATAATAGAGTGCTATACCGAATACGGCATAGTAAGGCAGGCTATAAAAAAGAAAAAGGTTAAAGTTCAGGCTATTGACCTAAGGAAATTTGCTCCAAAAGGTCAAGTAGATGATGTTCCATACGGGGGACTTCCCGGAATGGTTCTCAAACCCGAGCCCGTATTTCACGCTTACGATTACGTTATAAAGAACTTCGGAAAACCTTACGTCCTTCTTACCGAACCGTGGGGAGAGAGGATAAACCAGAGGCTTCTGGAAGAACTTGCAAAGAAAGATAAGATAATGATTATATGCGGAAGGTATGAGGGAGTTGATGAAAGGGTGAAGACTATAGTTGATAGGGAAATCTCCCTCGGAGACTTCATTCTTTCCGGCGGGGAAATCGTAGCCCTCACGGTTATAGACGGTGTGAGCAGGCTTATTCCCGGAGTTCTTAGCGAGCCTAAAAGTCTTGAGGAAGATAGCTTTTCAAACAGGTGGCTCGGGTATCCCGTTTATACACGACCGAGGGAGTTCCGCGGCATGCGTGTTCCCGAAGAACTTCTTTCGGGAAATCACAAGCTCATAGAACTGTGGAAACTATGGCACAGAATAGAGAATACGGTAAAAAAAAGACCCGATTTAATACCTGAGGACTTGACAGAACTTGAAAAAGAAATTTTAAATAGTATATTGTCTGGTAAATCCTTTAAGGAATGGTTAAGGGAGAGAAAAAAACTTCTTTGAGCTTTTCTCTATTTGAAACATCTTTAAAAATTCCTTATAATAAAAACCTTCTGGAGGAAGTTTATGAACGAGTTTGAGAAGCTCCTGGAAGAGTCCCTGACTACTCCCGAGGAGTTAAAAAAGGGTCAGATAGTAAAGGGAACGGTTGTTAAGGTAAGCGGTGATACAGCGTTTGTTGATATAGGTTATAAAACTGAAGCGATTATCTCCAAAGAAGAAATACCAGACGTAAAGGAAGGGGAAGAGATAGAAGCTGTTATAGTGAAATTCTCACCGAGAATAACAAATCCCGTTCTATCAATAAAGCCCCTTAAAGAGCAAGAGGAGCTGAACAAGATAAAGGAAGCTTACTTAAACAAGACGGATATAGTGGGAAGGATAGAAAACAAAGTAAGGGGCGGTTTTATAGTTGATATAGAAGGGATAAAAGCTTTCCTTCCCTTCTCGGAAGCAGGAAAGAAGCTAAAAGAAGGGCAAGTTCTAACCTTTAAGGTTGTTGATTTTAAACTTGATACAAAAAAACCCAAAATAATACTTTCCCATAAAGCTTACTTAGAGGAACAAAGGGAAAAGAGAAGACAGGAGCTTCTCAACTCTTTAAAGCCCGGTGATGTTGTTGAAGGAAAAGTCGTAAAAGTTGATACAAACAAAGGTGTTACACTCCTTATAGAAGGAGTTTTAAGGGCTTTCCTTCCGAAAGAAGAACTATCATGGGGAAGGGATAAAAATCCTTACAACTACACGGACGTAGGTGAAACGCTTAAGGTAAGGGTAAAAAGGATAGACAAGGCTAAGGGATTCATTATAGTAAGCTTAAGGGAACTCAAAGGTAATCCTTGGGAAAAGTTTGTCAAAGAGCATAAAGAGGGTGATATAGTTGAAGGAAAGGTTGTAGCGGTATTGCCCAAGGGTGTAATCCTTGAGCTTATGGAAGGCGTGGAAGGATTTGTTCCGGAAGAAGAACTCGCATGGGAAGGAAAACCGGAATTCAAGAAGGGAGACACGGTAAAAGCTAAGATTCTAAAAATTGAACCGAAAAGAAGAAGGATACTCCTGTCCATTAAGCGCGCTCAACCCAGACCTTGGGAGGAGTTCCTACAAAAGCATCCCGTTGGTTCTAAGGTAAAGGGTAAGATTATAAAGATTGAAGGTAGCCGTGCAATCGTAGAACTTGAGGGAGGGATTAAAGGAGTTATTCACAGAAGCGACCTTTCCTGGACAAGGCCGAAGAGAATTGAGGAAGTTCTAAAGGTCGGAGAAGATAGGGAGTTTGCGGTTCTCGGACTTGAAGGGAGATATGTTAAGCTCGGAATAAAACAGCTTACCGAAAATCCGTGGGAGAAGATAAAACAGAAATACAAAGTAGGAGATGTTGTAAAACTTCCCGCGAAGGAACTCGCACCTTTCGGGGCATTCCTTGAACTTCCCGAAGGTGTTGAAGGACTACTGCCCTTCTCCGAAGTTCCCAAGCATATACGCATAAAGAAGGGTCAGGAATACGAAGTAAAGATAATAGACATCAATCCTAAGGAAGGAAAGATAACCTTCAGTATAAACGCTCTTATTGAAGAAAAGCCGAAGGAAGAGGAAAGGGAAGAGGCGGCGGTTGTAACAACTGCTTCTTCCAGCGGTTTCAAGCTCGGGGAGATACTGAAGAAAAAGTGGAAGATGTAAATCCCCTTTCTCTTTTTATAATATCCCTTTATGACTACAAAAAGAGATATTGTGAACTTACTCTATGCACGACTTCCCGAAAATTCCTTTAAGAAGAAGGAGCTATACTCCATAGTCTCCGAGATATTTTACATAATGGAGGAGAAACTTATAAGCGGAGAAAAGGTAAAGATTTCCGGGTTTGGAACATTTATAGTTAAGAAGAGAAAACCGAAAAAAGGAATGAATCTGAAAGAGATGAAACCCGTAGAGGTTCCCGAAAGGAAAGTAATCCTTTTCAAACCGAGCAGAAAGTTTATGAAACTATGAAAAAGCTCGTAGTTGTTATGGGATTATCGGGTTCGGGAAAATCTTTCATCAGTTCCATGTTGAGCAAGGAATTCGGTTATAAATGGTTGAGAAGTGATGTTATAAGAAAGGAGCTCACAGGTATAAAGCCGGAAAAAAGTGCAAAGGCTGAATTCGGTAAGGGAATATATACAGAAGAGATAACGCGAAAGGTTTACGAAGAAATGGTAAAAAGGGCAAAAGAGTTCTACAAAAAATGTGAAAAAGTAGTTCTTGATGCCACTTTCCTGAAGAGATGGCAGAGGGAACTCGTTTTAAGAAATTTTAAAGACCCTTTATTTATATGGGTCTACGCTTCAGAAGATGTTATTAAAAGAAGGCTACAAAGTAGAAAAGACGTTTCCGATGCGGACTTCGGGATATACCTAAAGCAAAAGGAGGTATTTGAGCTTCCCGATGAGGTGAATTACGTAAAACTAAATACGGAAAAAACATACGAGGAGTTAAAAAAGGAAATTGAGGTTTTAATCGGAGGAAGGTGATGGGTTACTGTCCCCTTACGCCCGTGGGAAAGTATATTTTTCTTCCGATTTGGAAGGCTTTAACACCCTTCCTGAGATTTATTCTGAGACTTGACGTTATAGGAAAGGAAAACATTCCTTCTGAACCTTGTATAATTGCCTCAAACCACAGAAGCCATTTAGACCCTCCTGTTTTGAACCTCGTATTTCCCGAACCACTCGTTTTCTTAGCAAAGGAAGAACTCTTTAAGCCCCCTTTAGGTAGCCTCTTAAGGCACATGAGGGCTATTCCCGTAAGGAGAAACGCAGAAGACATAAGCGTTCTTGAAAAAAGCGTTGAGCTTTTGAAACACGGATGTAATATCTGTATATTTCCCGAAGGAACAAGGGCAAAACCCGGGGAATTTCTAAGACCGAAGCCCGGAGTCGGATATCTGGCAATAAAGAGCGGTTATCCCGTTCTTCCGGTTTATATAGAAGGAACCGATAGAATACTACCCCGTGGTGCCAAACTCCCGAAACCGGGAAAGGTAAAGGTCGTAATAGGTAAACCTGTAAGTTATAAGGGTTTTGAGCCGTCGGTAAAGAATTTTAAGAAAGTATCCTCGGATATTATGGAGAGGATAAAGGAACTAAGCTATTCTCTGGCAAGAAAGTAAAAATGAACTTCCTTAGCCCCGTTATCCTTCAGTAAGAGTGCAATGTTTTTTGCCGTTGTTCCCGTGGTGATAATATCGTCGTAAACGAGAACAACTTTTCCCCTTACATTTCCTTTTAACGTGTATGCCTCTTTTAGAATTTTCTCCCTCTGGCTTTTTCCGTATCCTGCCAAGGGTTTTGCGTATTTCTTTCTTCTCAAAATTTTATCAAACTTTATCCCCGTATTTTTTAAAACTTCTTCGTTGTGGTCGTATCCCCTTCCCCAGTATCTAAAGAAGTGGACGGGAACAAATGTGAGAATTTCCGCCTTTACGTCTTCTTTATATTTTTTCAAATCCTCTTTTATGAGATTTGCAAGGAATTTTGAAAAAGGTTTTACACTTTTGAACTTATAAAGTAGTATGCACTCTCTTAAAACCCCTTCATACTTTCCGAAATAGTCGTAAGAATCAACGTAAGGGATTTCCTCCATATCATCAAAGTTTGCAGGTTTTACGCTTTTGAGACAACCTTCACATATAAAGCCTTGCTCCTTTGCATTGAAGCTTTTATTACATACAATACAGGTATTTTCCGAAATGCCTAAAAAGTCCAAGATTTTACCCAACAACTTCATAGGTTCTGTATTTCCATTTTGCCCCGAGGTTTTTAGCAAGCTTCTCGGTTTTTTTCATATCAACGCCTTCGTAATCAACCGCGGAAACAATGACCTCAAATCCGAGCTTTTTAGCTTCTCTAATGAACTCAATAACCTTATTAAAAGCATCTTGCTGAACGGGTCTACAGACTTTATTGTAAGTCTCCTCATCGGGTGCATTGAGACTGACGGAGAAGGTATCAACCAAACCTTTTAACTCTTTCAGTTTTTCCTTGGGAAGAAAGGTAAACATAAGACCGTTTGTATCAACCCTTACCTTTCCTCCGCGTTCCTTTACCCACTTTGCTATCTTTTTGAGTGCGGAAAATCTTAGTGTAGGCTCTCCGTATCCGCAAAAAACAACTTCATCATACTTTTTCGGATTTTCTATCTCCTTTATTACCTCCTCAACGCTCGGGTCTCTTTCTACCCATACCCAGTGGCCTTTTACCCAGAAATTTCTTTCTCTTTCCCTTTGACAAAAAACGCAGTGAAGGTTGCACTTATTCGTCAGGTTTATATAGAGCTTGTTATTGATAACGTAAGTTACTGTGTTTTTTTTTACCTCACCGTTCAGATTAAAGGCCTGCTTTGCGTTTTGGGTTGTCATTCTGTCCACATCTTCAAGGGATGTATTTGGAAGGAGCTTCGCAAGAACCTCCGCGGTGTAAAAAATGTTCGTAGGCTTGTTGGGTTTACCTCTTACGGGTTGGGGTGCCAAAAAGGGTGAGTCTGTCTCAAGCAGTATCCTGCTGGTTGGCGTTTTTTTCACAACCTCCCTCAAGTTTTCTGCATTTTTATAGGTTATTATGCCCGAGTAGGAAATAAAGAATCCCATATCAACAGCTTTCTTCATAGTTTCATAACTTCCGGTAAAACAATGCATAACCCCGCCTACCTCATGGGCTCTTTCCTCTTTAAGTATCCTTATAGTTTCTTCCTCCGCTTCCCTCATATGAATTACTATCGGAAGCCCCAGCTCCCTTGCTATTTCTATCTGCTTTCTGAAAATCTCTTCCTGTTTTTTGGGGTCCGAATAGTTCTTATAAAAATCAAGGCCTATTTCACCTATTGCTTTTACCTTAGGGTTTTTTTCCGCAAGCTCTTTTAGCCAAAGGAGGTCATCATCGTTTACATTATCCGCTTCGTGAGGATGAAAACCTATCGCTATGTAAACTTTATCGTATCTATTTGCAAAATCAATAGCGTTCTTTATCGTCTTTCTATCAAAGCCCACGTTTATAAGATACTCAAGCCTGTTGTCCTTTAATGCTTCCTGTCTATCCTCTTCCTTAAGAAGGTCCAGGTGGCAATGGGTGTCAATCATAAGGATATTAATATAAGCCTATTTATGAGCCATGTATGAGTTTAAAGATGCGAAAACCATACCTTATTTAGGAGGGAGGGTGGTGTCATGAAGAAGTTAATACTTTTCCTGTTGACATTTGTTCTTGTTTCATTCGGTGAAGAACACGCGAGATTTGTTCAAACTCCCTACAAAGCTCCTTTTAAGGTGGTGGTTGAGTTTTATTTTGATGAACCCGAAAAGATTAGACCGGCACTACTTTGGGTTTCAAACATAATATACGTTCTTTCAAACGAACCCTATAACTTCATACCCGGCGAGGATATAGATATTGTTGTAATAATTCACGGAACTGAGATAGTTACCCTTACTAAGAAGAATAAGGAAAAGTATAAAGATATTTGGGAAAGGATTGAGGGTATGACGATGTATGGTGTCAAGTTCAAGGTTTGTAAAATGGCTGCCGAACAGCTCTACGGATATTCAGAAAAGGATTTTCCTCCCTTTGTTGAGCTAGTTCCGTCCGCAATTACAGAACTCCTTCACTGGCAACAGAAAGGTTATGCTTTGCTAATTCCGCGCATTATGGAAATGAAAAGAAGCAGGGAAGAGATAAGGTGATATATAATAGTTTTTTCGCAAAATCCCTGCGGAGGTGAAGGATTGAACGTCCTTGAGGAAATAGCAAAAAAAGTCCAGGATGAGACTAAGGTAAGACTCCACTCAAGGAATGTTGAAAGGGTTCTTCAGGCTCTTTTAAAAACCGGGGATTTTTGGAAGATTATTGACCTATCGGATATTCCCGTCCCCGCAGCAGCCGGCATAATAAAAAAGTTTATAAGTGAGGGATACGCTTTTATTGACGACAGCGAAAACATACTGCTAACCCAGAAAGGATACGACCTTATTGCGGAGATCGGTATTGAACCCTACGAGGAACACACCTGCAGAGCTTGCGAAGGCAGAGGAATACCTTTTTACGACGATAAGGAGCTTTACAGAACCTTTGTAGAGATAGCCAAGGACAGACCCAAGCCCGTTCAAGAATATGACCAAGGAAGTGTAACACCCGAGACTACTATATCAAGGGTTCTTTTTCTTGACAGCAGAGGTGACCTGAGGGGTAAGGAGATAATAGTCATGGGTGCCGAGGATGACCTTACCGGTCTTGCCATAGCCTTAACGAGAAAGGCAAAAAGGGTTTTGATTATAGACATTGACGAAAGATTAATAGATTTTGATAACAGAATAATAAAAGAACTCGGCATAGAAAATGCCGAGGCAATGGTCTGGGATTTAAGGAATCCTTACACCGAGGATTTTCTCGGTAAGTTTGACGTTTTCATAACGGACCCGCCCGAAACTTTTGCAGCATTCAGGGCTTTCATAGGAAGGGGAATAGCAACGCTGAAGGATGCAGGATGTGCAGGATACTTCGGCCTCACACTTAGGGATAGCTCTATATTCAGGTGGAAAGAGTTTCAGGAAATACTTATAAACGAATACGGTGTAGTGATAACGGACATTATTCAAGATTTTAACCATTACATGAACTGGGAGTATCATCCCGAAACAAGAGCGGCACAAATAGCTCCCGTAAAGAGAAATCCCACGGACATATGGTATAGATCCGCATGGTATAGGATAGAAACTCTCCCCGGATTCAAGAGATGGAATGAACCCATCTCAGATGAAGTCTTTTACCTTGATGAGGAAGGCTCTACTACTTAGTTTCTTTTTCTTCCTTCTTTCTCTCCCGATATCCGGGTATATACCCGCGGAAGGAAGGTATTTTGAATTTTCTTATCAAGATTTAAGCTTTTTCATAAATGTTCCCGAGGTTTACAAGGAATTGATGGAAAATTTAAAAACACCGGAAGAAGCAAGACCGAGTATTTGGCCTGTTGTGGGTGTGGTAACCTCAAGATACGGATGGAGAAGAAGAGGGAGGTATAGAGAGTTTCACGCGGGTATAGATATAGCCGCACCAACGGGAACGCCTATAGTTGCCACGGCGGATGGTCTGGTTATATTCAGCGGATACGTGAGGGGATACGGATACGTTGTCATAATATACCACGGATACGGATACACAACTCTCTACGCCCACATGTCCGGAAGGGAAGTGAAAACGGGGGAAAGGGTAGTTAAGGGAAAGGTTATAGGATACGTAGGAAGAACAGGAAGAACTACAGGACCCCATTTACACTACGAAGTGCTAAAATACGGTATAAGACAGAATCCTATACTTTACCTTCCTTAAGCCAGTCCTCTCTTTTTCAGCTCATCCTCGTATATTCTTCTCCACAGGATATTCCACTCCGGGCTACCTTCCAGTATATCCCTTGAGTATTTTCTTATTCTTTTTCTCACCTCTTTTTCTATTTCCTCTTCTATCTTCAAAGCCCCCATAACTATCTCCCTTATTCTTCTTCTGATTACGGGAGGGTCTTCGTAAATTTCTACGGTATCATCTCTCATTATTAAATCCATAATCTTGTTTATTATCTGATTTAACCTTTCCCTCCTTCCCACGTTTACGTTCATCTCCTCCGCGAGCTTTCTCTTTACCGCAAGAAATGCAGTTCTGTAATCAATATTTTCCTTTTCAAGAAGTTCAAGGTTCTGCCTGAGAACAGCCTTAGCCTTCTCTTCGAGTTTTTTTTCCTCCTCCTCCGCCTCTTTAAAAATTCCTATTATCTTTTTTTTAAATGTTGTAGGGTCATCAAGTTCAAGTATTTTTTCTTTGTTCGCAAGCTCCGCAACTATTGATTCAGCTATAGCCTCTACGAGCCTCTCAGGTAGCTTCATTTTAAATCATTATACAAAAGCTATTTTGCATTCATAAGAAGGTGAAAAAACTCCCCACTATAAAGGTAAAAATTTCATAAAAAGTTTTCAAGAAGTTCCTTTACAAACGGTGTGTATTCTCCCCTTTCATCATTTACAACGAGCGCCTTTTCACACTCAAGGGGTCCCTTTACATTTCTTATACCGATTACTATTGATAACCTTGCATTTTTTGAAAGGGTAGGATAAATAAGGGCAAGGTATCTGGGGGGTAAATTATACTTTTCCATCAGGGCAAAGGCCCGGGGAATTCTGAAACAGGGCAGGAGGATATTTAAGTAACCTCCGTCCCGTAGAAGATAAGAAGATGCCTTTATAAAGTCTTCAAGCTTCCCCGTAAGTTCAAAGTGGTAGGGGTCCGGTTTTGGTGAAAACTCGGGAGGGTAAAAGGGAGGATTGGTTATAACTACATCAAAGGAAGCCCTCTTAAAGATTTTTTCAATCTCCCTCACATCTCCCTTTATAACCTCAACAAGATTATCAAGGTTGTTTATCTTAACATTTTTCCTGAGCAGTTTAATCATAAATTCATCAAGCTCTAAGGCCACTACCTTAATGCCGAACTTCTTTGCAAGAGTTATGGAGAGGAATCCGAATCCTGCACCGAGGTCTATAATACGTGAATTCCTTTTTATACCTCTAATCTTTGATAGAAACAATATGAGATCAACGGAGATTTTGTGTTCGGATGGCTGGTAAAAGAGGAGTTTTCCCCCGAAAAAGGAAACGGGTTTATCCGTATTTCTCAATTATTTCTAAAAGCGTTCTTGCCTTTTCCGCGGTCTTTTCCCATTCTTTCAGTTCTTCCATCGTTTGAGCGGTTGCCTGCTGTTTTATAGCCCTTTCAAACTCTTCCCTTAATTTTGATTCGGGAGGTAGTTCCCCGAGCTTGTATCCCTCCTCGGTTAGGATTAAAACTTTTTTGGGAGTTACGTCAAGTATGCCGTAAGTTACCACTATTCCGTTTCTATCGTCTCCGTTGAAGTAAACAAGTCCGGGCTTTAAAAGAGTCATAAGATACATATGGTTTTCCAGTATTCCTACCTCTCCTTCAACCGTAGGAACGTTTACACTTTCCACTTCTCCGGTATAAAGTAGTCCTTGCGGAGAAACAACCTCAACCTGTATCATACCTGTGTATTATCCAATAATTTTCCTATTTATGCAAGGATGGAGCCCAGGACCGGACTCGAACCGGCGACCTCACCCTTACCAAGGGTGCGCTCTACCGACTGAGCTACCTGGGCTATTTATGGTAATTTATCATTGGTGGTAAAAAAATTCAAGGTGGGAGACCGAAAACGGGAATACGGTATTCCCTTGATTTATTTATAAATTCCTCCTTTTCGGTTATGAAAACCTTCCCCGCTTCCAAAAATAAAGCCGACGAACCGACTTCCTTCATTACTTCAAGTGTTTTTGGTCCGACCGTAGGAACATCTATTCTAAAGTCCTGGTTCTTTCTTGCAACTTTTATAACGACAGTTTTCTTACCTGCGAGTTTACCCCCTCTTTTTATCGTCTCCTGCGTTCCTTCCATCGCTTCAACGGCTACAACCGCTTTATCCTTCACTACAATAGTTTGGCCTATATCCATAGACGCGAGTTCCTTAGCTATACGAAATCCCCATATTCCGTTTTCAAGAAGCTCTTCATTCGGAAAAAGTCCGTTTATACTTCCCCTATTCGCCAGTATATGGGAAAGGTAAGGTCTCGGATCTATAAACTCAAATCCCTTTTCTTCAAGAAAGTTCATAAAAATTTTTATTAATGTCTGAGGTCTTCTGTCTTTTGCCTTCCTGAGAAGGTTAAAAGCGGTTAAGTCCATCTTTAGAAAATCCCTGTATATAAGACTGTGTTCAAACTTTCCCAGCATAACTATTTTCCGAATCCCCTCTTTTTGAAGAATTTTTAAAAGTTTTCCTACCCTCCCTAAGGGAATCATATAATCCGCCTTAAAGTCTGTTATTCCTTCAACACCTATCACTATAACCTCTTTTCCTTTTTTCCGAGCGGACGCTTTAAATTCTAAGGGAAGCGTTCCCGCACCCGCCAAGAGCCCTATTCTTTCCATTTTTAAAGAGTTTAAAATATCTATCTGGTGTTTAGCGAGGTTGAGATATTTATCAGCGGAAGTGAGCATCTCGTTTTTACATTCGTCTTATCAGAAGATGGTATAGTGGATTTTTTAGCGGAAAAGAAAAACTCAAGGAGACTTATAGGTTCTGTTTTCAAAGGTATTGTAAAAAGGGAGTGTAAGAGTCTGGAAGGATACTTCGTTGATATAGGTCTTCAGAGGGAGGCCTTTCTTCAGGAAAGAAATGCATGCGGAAAAAAACTCAGGGTAGGTGATAGCGTCCTTGTTCAGCTGAAGAGAGAAGAAACGGAACTAAAAGGTGCAAAAGTATCCTGTAAGATAAACCTTCCGGGGAAGTATATCGTTTACTTTCCCTCGGTGAGAAAGGTTAAAATCTCTTCAAAGATAAAAGGATATCCCTACTCTAAGGAGCTGGCGAACTTTGTCAAAAACAACCTGAAGGATAACGAAGGTGTGATTATAAGAGCTTCCGCTTTAAAGGCGAGTAAAGATGATATTCTTAAAGAGCTTCAGGAGCTGAGAAGTTTATGGAATGAGATTCTAAAAAAAAGTAAAAATGTCAGTAAAGGCTTACTTTACGAGGAAGTTCCCGGATTTGCAAAGGTAATAAGGGATTATTGGGGCTACATAAAGGAGATATGCGTTGATAATGCGGATATATGGAAGGATATAAGCGGTATATTCGGGGAAGAAATTAGGGAAAAGCTCAGGTTCAGCAAGGATTTTGAGAAACTTTTAAAGAACTTTTCCCCCTATCAGCTGATTTCTAAGCTATTTTCCAAACAGGTGTGGCTAAAAAACGGAGGCTTCATAGTTATTGAAGAAACGGAAGCCATGGTCGTTATAGATGTAAACAGCGGAGAAGGGTGCGGTGATTCTTTTGAGGAAAACGCTTTAAGAACGAATCTAGAAGCTGTGGAAGAGATTGCGAGGCAGATAAAGTTAAGAAACCTTGCGGGAATAATAGTGGTTGACTTAATAGAAATGAAGAAGGAAGAGACAAAGAAATACTTTCTTAAGGAAGTTAAAAAGCTATTTGAAAGGGAAAACCTCAAGGTAAAGGTTCACGGAATCACGAGCACGGGACTTCTTGAGCTTACAAGAAAGAGAGAAGGAAGCAGCGTAACGAAAATTCTCGGAGAGGAGTGCCCTTGTTGTAAGGGAAGGGGAAAGGTAAAAAGCTCCGAGTTTATCCTTTACTCCATAGAGAAGGAAATAGAAAGGCTCATGGGT
The DNA here is from genome assembly GCA_964425585.1 of uncultured Aquifex sp. Classification (GTDB taxonomy): domain Bacteria; phylum Aquificota; class Aquificia; order Aquificales; family Aquificaceae; genus Aquifex. The sequence continues at coordinate 15,327 of CAYRMG010000027.1, forward strand.
AAAAATATAGAAATTAAGGCTCATCCGAGGATAGCTAAAAACTTAAGGGAGTTTTTTAAACGGAAAAATTTAAACGGATTGGTTAGTATAAAAGAGGTATGGGAAGAAGAACCAGACTACTACTGCTTATTCTCTTCGGATTACTCCTGATAAACCTTTCCTGTGCCCCAAAGTCGGAAGAAAGGAGAAAGGGATACGCAATAGAGTTTTATAAAGAAGGATTAAAAGAATACAGAAAAGGAGATTACGGAGATGCAAAAAAAGCTTTTGAGGAAGCTCTTAACTACCTTGAATATTTATCACCCGAACAAATTCAAAAGGCTAAGTATCTTCTGGTAAAATCCGCTTTTAAGGATAAAGATTACGTAGATGCTGCCGTTTATGCGGAAGACTTCCTCTCTAACTATCCCGGAAGCGCGGAAGCGGAGGAAGTCTTTTATATACTCGTTGCAAGTCTTGTATATGTTGCACCCGACCCTTACAGAGACCAGACTTACACAATTAAAGCCATACAGAAGGCAAAGGAATTCCTTTCAAGATACCCCAACAGCAGATTCAGGGATAAAGTTGAGGAATTACTTGAAGAGGCCAACAGGAAGCTCGCATACCACGAGTATTATATTGCGAAGTTCTACGAGGAATACGGTTATCCCTACAACGCCGCCCTGAGGTATAGGGATGTGTTAATAAACTTCCCTAACTATTTTTCCGAGGAAAGACTTGTATACAGATACATTAAAAATCTCATAATGACGCCTAAGCAGGCGGAAAGGGAAAAGGAAAAAATTCTTGAATTAATAAAAAAAGCTCGTAAAACCCTAAAAGATGTTAAAAAACCCGAAGAGGTAAACGCTATAAAGAACAGGATTCGCTTTCTTAAAGGTGAAATAGAAAGATGGAACAAGATTGAAAAAATGGCTCTTGAAGAGGCAAAAAGGGCTTTAAGGAGTTATAAAGAAATTTACGGGGAAAACGTGTATTACAAGAAGTTGATAAAATTAATTGAAAAATGGAAAAGCTAAAGCTTTTAAAAGAACTCCTTGAGAA
>CAYRMG010000028.1:0-16334 GCA_964425585.1 uncultured Aquifex sp.
AAAAGGTTTAATAATTACGTCTATCTTTTGCTCACCTATTTTCTCCTCAAGTTTTACTAAAAATTTCAGCTTTTTTCTTAATATGTCCTCTTCCATTTCGGTTTCTATGTATAGGTCTATATCTCCGCCCCTTTTGTCTAAATCAGCCCTTGAACCGAAAAGCCAAATCTTTATATTTTTTCCGAAAATCTCTTTAGCTGTCTCAACAATAGCTTTTATCTCCTCCTCGGAAAGCCTCACCTTAAGCATTTATAAGCTCCTCTACTTTTCTTATTACTTCCTTAATAGTTTTAACCTTTTCAATTGCCAGCTCAACCGCTTTCAGTTTTAATCCTGTTTCCCAAGGATATATATGAACAAATTCATTTCTTAATTTCCTTATTTCCTTCCATTCCTCCGCTGAAGGAATAACTTTATACTTTTCAAGTGTGTTCAAAATGTCTATAAAAGTAGCTTCAGTATATTCTTTTCCCGTCAAATACTCATAAACCAGTGGAAAAAGTTTCTCACTTACCGAACTTTGAAGTTCTATAAATCTAAAAATAAAAGCATCTAAAAGAATTATGTAATCCTTTTCTTCAAGGAACTTTTCATTTAAACCTTTCTCTAAAATTTTTCCGATATCATATATTACATACTCAAGATGTCCTTTCACTTCCCTTAAAACAAGTTTTATATCCTTCAAACTAATCCCTCCGAAACCTTAAGAACTTCTTTTATATACTCCCTAATCTTCTCAAACCTTTCCGTATATTCCCTATTAAGAGCTTCCAATTTCTTAAACTCTTCCTCAAGGTTTATTTTTTCCTCCTCCTCGTTCGGAGAGACATACAGAGAAACATTTAGGTTAAAGTCGTTATTTTCTATATCGTTTATGTGAACTACACGGGAAAAACCTTCCACCTCTTTAAATTCTCTGTAGACTTCCGCGATTTTCTTGATATTCTCATCGGAAAGCTTGTTAAGTTTCTTCTCCTCCGGGTGAGGTATGTATTCCTTACTTGCGTTTATAAAGAGTATTTTCCCTTTTCTTTCCTCGGGTTTTTCCTTGTTCAGGATAATTATCACTCCGGGAGCCTGTGTGTTATAAAAGATTTTCTCGGGAAGGAGAATAACGCAATCTATTAAATCCTCCTTTACGAATCTCTCCCTTATGGTCTTTTCCCTTCCTCCTCTGAATAGCGCCCCGCTGTCTATAACGATTCCCGCCTTCTTCCTTGCGTAGTAGTTAATGAGCTGTATCCACGCCCAGTCCGCGGATTGTTCTGTCGTGTATCCGAACTCAAATATATCCCTGTGTTTCGGATTCTGCTTTAATGTTGTTTCGTTGTAAACCTTTTTCTGATTCCACGGAGGGTTAGCCACTACTTTGTCCGCTTTTCCATCCTCATAGAACTCTTTAATGAAATCCTCAAACTTCGGATTTAAAAGGGAGTCCCCTATAAACACCTTTGCGTTTTTGATACCGTGCAGTATAAAGTTAAGCTCAGCCAAGACCGCAGTAACCTCATTCCTTTCCTGCCCTATGAGTGTTATATTAGGATTTCCGTTTACACTCTTTGCATAAAGATACTGTTCTATGAGCATAGAAGCGGAACCGCATGCGGGGTCTAAGATAACTTCCTCACCTTGCGGTTCTATCAGGTTAGCGATTAGCCTGCTTACCTCAATAGGCGTGTAAACTTCTCCTTCTTTGGCCTTTGTGGGAGCAAAGTAGTAAAGAATCCATTCGTAAGCATCTCCGAGGATGTCGTATTCAAACACTGAAAAATCTACTCTTGAAAAGAGGTTAATGAGTCTCTTAACTATTGTGCTGTTTTCTCCCTCAAACAGGGAAGGAAGTCCTGTTCTTTTAATAAGTTCGTCAAGCCTGTATAATTTGTCTCCGTTTAGCTCCACTATCCGATAGAGAGCGTTAATGAATTCCGCAGGCTCATTTTTTACCTCATGCCAGGCTAAAAGCTTGCCATTATCCGTATCATATAGCTTTAAAATCCTTATATTTGCAATTTTGTATAGTTTTTCCCTGCTTGTATTCGGCTTCTCTTTTTCAAGCTTTCTCACTTCAAACAGATACTTATCACTTATAGCCTTATAAAAGAGGAAGAGAAGTAAAACTTTATAGTCAACAGCGGTTCTTATAATATCCGCACCCTCTTTAAGTAGGCTTATAAGCTCATCTTTTCCTATTTTTGTTTTTTTCAAGACTGTATTTTCTTTTAACCTGTATATCTTTTTTCTTCTGTCCTTCTCATGTGGCCTTTTCTCCAAAAGTCCAGCCTTCTCAAGCTCGGAAAGAACCTCTTTCTTGTTGGCAAACTTAACACCAAGGCTCTTAGAAGCGGACTCTAAAACCTCCACAGCTTCCTCAAAAGTAAAGGGGTCGGTATTGAACTTATCAAGCAGAATAAGGTAAGCTTTGCGAAATTGAGGCTCTAGATTCTCCAAACCCATTTCTTACCCCCATTAGGTAGCTACAAAAGTTTTTAACTACCTTTTAGTTTATGCCGAATTATAAAAAAGTCAAGAGGGAAGTTTTTCCCTTATCCTAAAATGCTTAACAATTTCCTTTGAAAGCTTGAAATTTTCCCAATGCGGAGTAAAATTTATAAAAGCTCGTGAAAGCAGGGGTATCTAAAACCTCCTGCCCTTGAGGCGGGAGGTAGTCCGGCGAGACCGTCCCCGCTGGAGGTATCCCTGCACGCTCGTGCGGATGATAGGTATTGTGTGCTATTGTCAGCAAATAAGGGACGGTTGCGTTTTATGAAGGTTTATATACTAAAGATGTTTATCCTTGTGTTAAGCCTTTTATTTCTGGCGGGGGGGTGCACACCTAAAACGAAGGAAGTTGTATTCAGAAAAAAATACGTAGTTATTAAGGAAGGCAGTTTCGGACTTTCGGAAAAGGATTTACAGTTTGTAAGAATAAAGGCCAAGCTTCTCCACGCAAATGATATAAGAAGAAGCGAGGTTGAAGAAGCAATAAATTACTGGCTCTCAAGAAAGGAAAGCCTTGTATATGCTTTCTACCGTATGAAACAATATGAGGATTACATAGTTTCCGTTTTGAGAAAATACGACCTTCCCGAGGAATTAAAATACCTTCCCGTTGTTGAGAGTATGTATAATCCCTTTGCGGTTTCTAAAAGCGGTGCAGCGGGTATATGGCAACTTATGCCTTTTACCGCAAAACGCTACGGGCTCAGGGTTGAGAAAGATTACGATGAGAGATTTGACCCGTTAAAGTCAAGTGTTGCCGCCGCAAGATACCTTAAGGATTTATTTGCCGAGTTCGGAAATCTTGAGCTGGTTCTTGCTGCATACAACTGCGGTGAGGGGTGTGTGAGAAAAAGGACAAAGAAGAGCTTCTGGCTTTCAAAAAACAATCTCCCGAAGGAAACGAGGAATTACGTTCCCCTGTTTCTTGCGCTCCTTCATATAGCGAAAAATAAAGAAAGATACGGTATATATGTTCCGGACAAAGTGAATCCCATCCAAGCGATAAAGGTAAAAATATCCCTGCCCGTAAAGGTGTTTATAAAAATCTACGGGCTAAGAGAATCAACTTTCAGGGATTTGAACCCCCACATAAGGGGAAAGGTTATACCTGAGGGGGCATACGTTTATATAGAGGAAAGGTATGTTGCACAAAGAAATTCCCTGCTACATACTGGCGGGAGGTAAAAGCAGGCGTTTCGGAGAAGATAAACTTCTCTACAAAATAAACGGAAAAAGCGTAATAGAGAGGGTAGCGGAAACGGCGAAAGGAGTTTTTAAGGATGTGTATATAGTTGCAAAGGACGGAGAAAAGTTTTCCTTTTTAAACCTTCCGGTGATTAAAGATATAAAAAAAGAGCAAGCATCTATAATAGGGCTATATACCGCTCTGGTGCATTCAAAAGGGGAAGAATGCTTTATACTTTCGGGAGACCTTCCTTTAATTTCGGAGGAAACTATAAGATTTATCTTGAAAAATTACAATCCGCCCATAACGCTTGCAAAAACCGAGGATAAAATACACACCTTAATCGGAATATATTCAAAGGAGGTTCTTAATAAACTTGAGGAATTTGTGAAGGAAAAGAACTTTAAAATTTACGAGTTTATAAAAAATTTTAATTACAAAGCTGTTGAGCTTCCCGCGGAATTGAGAAAAACGGTTATAAACCTGAATAAAAAGGATGAGCTTGAGGAGGTTATAATGCATTTAAAATGAAGGAAACGAGAATTATTAAATACATAAAGAGCCTTATAAGAAACCATAAATACCTCACTACGGAGGATATAATGCTTCTTTTGGAAAGATACTACAACTTACCTATAAACGTTCCCTCGGTTTACTACAAGTATAAGAAGATTATAAGGATGTGCAGGCAAGAGGTTTATAAAGAAAGGAGAAAAGCTAAGCGTAAAAAACGTGAAGGTGAAGGTTGAACTCTTTTCTCAATTTATCCGCAAGGCTGAGGGCGAACTCAACAGCTTCTTTCTTTTCCTCAAAAAAGCCGATTCTAAACCTATCCAGACTTACGTCAAAGGGTCTATCCTTGTTTACGGGATTCACAAATTTCCGTTTGTTATACTCGTAAACATCCGCCCAAAGATTTAAAGGACTTACAAGGATGACGTAGCCTTTCCCCTCAAGCTGGGTGTTTAAGTTTTCTTTGACCTTTTTGAAAACTTTAAAGTCTTCCTCGTTGTAAAGTTCTTCTTTACAAAACTCTTTTAGCTGTGCTCCGTAGTAGTTTAAATCCTTATCTCCTTCAAGTATGTAAAGGTTAACTCCCTTTTCCTTTGAGAGTTCACAAAGGCCTTTTAGTATCTTTCCCCATGCTTGCATGTTTAAGATTATAAAGGAATATGAAGCTCGTTAGAGAGTTAATACTGAAAAGTGAAGAAGATATGTTAAGGTTTGCAATGGAGTTTTCCGAAAACTTAAAGGGAAACGAAGTTATATGCCTCAGGGGAGAACTCGGAGCTGGAAAAACCACATTCGTTAAAGGACTCGCAAAAGCCCTCGGGATAAAAGAGGGACACCAGGTGAGAAGTCCGACCTTTACACTTGTGAACGAGTATCCTACAGAAAGGGGAAAGCTCATTCATATAGACCTTTACAGGGTTAGGGATTTTGATTACTCCGAGTTCATAGGGGAAGGAATAGTGGCGGTTGAGTGGGAAGAGAAAAACGAAAACTGCGATTACGTTATAGAAATTGAGTATATAAGCGAAAACAAAAGAAGGGTTAAAGTCTACTCATCGGTAGAGACGTGAGCATTTCTCAACACCTTCAACCCTCTTAATTCTTTCGCATATCTCGTCTAGGTGTTTTCTGTCCTTAACGCCTATGGTGAAATCCATGATAGCGTATGTATCTTCCGTTTTCGTTGTTGAGACGTATATATTTGAGTTTGCCTGAGATATTGCCTTTGCAATATCCGAAAGAAGTCCCATTCTATCCTTCGCAATTACCCTTATATCGGTAAGAAACCTTCCCCTTCCTTTCCACTCAACCCTTTTAACCTTTTCGGGATTTACTTTTAAAACATTCTTAAGGTTGGGACAGCCGACTTCGTGAAGAACCAATCCTTTTACTCTTGTGATTACTCCGTAAACCTTGTCCCCCGGAACGGGTTTGCAACACTCCGCAACCTCATACTTAATGTTGCTAAGCTCCTCAAGGTAAACGATACTTTCGTTTCTTTCCTCCTGGTGAGAGGTATTTTCCTTAGGAGCTATCAGTTTAACCAGATTGACAAGGGATATCTTTCGCTTCCCGAGGGCAAGGTAAAGCTCTTCCTCCTTTTCAAAACGAATTTTTTCCCTTATCTTTGTGATAAGCTCTTCGTGGGAAAGACCGAGTCTCTGTCTCAGTTTTTCAAAGAGTCTCTTTCCCTCACCTATATACCTTTCCTTTTCTTGATGTTTTAGAAACTGTTTTATCTTATTTCTCGCTTTCGGGGTTTTTACGAATGCGAGCCACTCATAACTCGGGGTTTTATTGGGATTCGTTATTATCTCAACGAGGTCTCCATTTTGGAGCTCATAGTTCAGGGGAACTAATTTCCCGTTTACCTTTGCCCCCGCACAGTGGTTTCCTATCTCCGTGTGGATTCTATAGGCAAAATCAACGGGCGTTGAACCTTTGGGAAGAACTACAAGGTCACCTTTAGGGGTAAAAACAAATACCTCCTCAAAGAATAGATTATTCTTCAGATTTTCAAGAAGGTCGTTAGGATTTGCACTTCCCTGAATGCTCTCAACAAGTTCCCTAAGCCAGGCGTAAATCTGTGAGTCGTTTATATCCTTTCCTTCCTTGTAAGCCCAGTGGGAAGCTATACCTTTCTCTGCACGCTCGTGCATCTCGTATGTCCTTATCTGAAACTCAACAAGCTTACCCTTGTCCGCTATAACGGTTGTGTGAAGAGATTGGTAAAGGTTCGGTTTGGGAAGGGATATATAGTCTTTAAACCTTCCCGGAACGGGTTTAAATAAGCTGTGAATTATCCCGAGAACCGTATAACACTCGGGAACGGTATTTACTATTATTCTCACGCCGAGTATATCGTAAACGTCTTCAAGCCTTATTCCCTTCCTTTTTGTCTTTTCCCAGATGCTGTAGTAATGCTTTGTTCTGTATTGAATTTCCCCCTTAATGCCGTGCTTTTCAAGAGCCTCTTTTACCTTCGGAATAACGTATTTCTTGAGATACTCCTCAAGCTCCTTCCGAGATTGCTGAACGAACTTTCTTACCTTCTCATACTCCTCGGGGTATAAATACTTAAAGGCTAAATCCTCAAGTTCATTCTTTATCTTCCACACACCGAGTCTGTGGGCAAGCGGAGCAAATATCTCAAGGGTTTCCCTTGCTATTCTCTTTCTCTTTTCCTCCCTAAAAACCCACAGGGTTTTCATATTATCCAGTCTGTCCGCAAGTTTCAGTATTATCACACGGGGGTCTTTTGCGGTTGCAAGGATTAGCTTTCTGTAATTCTCCGCTTGATCCGATTTATACTTTATCTTTCCTATCTTCGTAACCCCGTTAACGAGCCTTGCAACGTTATCACCAAAGAGTTCCCTTATTTCCTCGTAAGTTGTCTGAGTATCCTCAATGAGGTCGTGAAGAAATCCCGCAATAACGGTTTCCGTATCCATACCGAGATTTGCAAGAATTAATGCCACGTTCAGGGGATGAATTATGTAAGGTTCTCCCGTTTTCCTTTTCTGGCCTTTATGCCTCTCTTTTGCGAACTCGTAAGCTTTGATGATTTCTTCCTTCTTTTCCTCGGGCTGGAGGGATAAAATCCTATCCAGGGTTTCTTCAAGAACGGAATGTTCAACTTTCTGCATCTAGAGTTTAATATAGTTTCTTAAAGGAGTTTAAACATGGTATTGGGTAAATTACTGGGTGCATTTTCAAGTAATATCGGAATTGATTTGGGAACCGCAAACACCGCGGTTTTCGTGGAGGGAAAGGGTATAGTCCTCTACGAGCCTTCAATAGTTGCAATTGATACAAAATCGGGGAAAATTCTCGCGGTCGGAAAGGAAGCAAAGGATATGGTGGGAAAGACTCCCGAAAATATCCAAGCCATAAGACCCCTGAGGGACGGCGTAATAACGGACTTTGAAGTAACCCAGGCAATGCTCACATACTTCATCAAAAAGGTTATGGGAAGAATACTTTTCAAGCCGAAACCTATAACGGTTATCGGAGTTCCGACCGGAATAACGCAGGTTGAAAAAAGGGCTGTAATTGACGCTGCAAAAAGTGCAGGGGCTCGGGAGGTTCACCTAATAGCGGAACCGATGGCCGCTGCCATAGGCGCAGACCTCCCGGTTGAAGAACCCGTGGGGAATATGATTGTAGATATAGGAGGGGGAACAACGGATATAGCGGTTATATCCCTTGCGGGAATAGTTGTATCAAACTCCCTTAGGATTGCGGGGGACGAGATGAACGAAGCGATAATTCAATACATAAAGCGAAAGCTTCACCTCCTTATAGGAGAACAAACCGCAGAGAGGATAAAGATAGAGCTCGGCAGTGCCTTGGCGGAAGAGGAAGAAAAAGAGCTTGAGATAAGGGGAAGGGACATGACGGGTCTTCCGAGAACAGCGGTGATAACCAATCATATGATAGTTGAAGCACTTGAGGATACGGTAAACTCCATAATAAATGCGGTAAGGACAACTCTTGAGAGAACACCTCCCGAGCTTGCATCCGACATAGCGGAAAGGGGAATAGTCCTAGCGGGGGGAGGCGCACTCCTCAGAAATCTTGATAAAAAGATAGAACAGGAAACGGGAATAAAAGCCGTTTATGCTGACGAACCCCTAACCGCGGTCGCAAGAGGTCTCGGAAAAGTTCTTGAAAACATAGACCTGATAAGGAGAATATCTATGGAATGAGCATAAGGAGCTTAAACCTTTACTTCTTTTCGCTACTTTTTTTAACTCTTCTGATAATACTCGTTCAGAAGTTCCATTCACCCCTTGAACCTCTACTTCGCAGAATCTCATACATTATCTTCACGCCTTTTCTGAAAACCGAGAGGGAAATAGAGGAGGAGGTAGAAAAGGCACTCCTCTACATAAGGGATTTAAAGAAAGCTACAAAGATAATAAGTTCTTACAAAAAATTAAAGGAAGAACTCCAAGCCTATAAGGAAAGGGTAAACTATTATGAGGAAATTCTTAAAAAACTGGAAGAGGATCTGGATTTTTACTTCCCTCCGAAAGCTCAATACGTGGTAAGCAAGATTATCTTTTACGACCCTTCGGGTGAGGACAGATTTTTCATAATTCGGGATGGAAAGAATAAAGACATAAAAAAGGGGGATATAGTTGTTTCAAAGGGCTACATCGTCGGGATAGTGGAAGAAGTTTACCCGTCCACGAGTAAGGTAATAACCCTCTTTAATGAAAAGGCTTCCCTTCTCGTTTCCGTTGATAATCTATCCAGGGCATACATTTACAAGGGGGGAAGACCTTACGGGAAGCTCTTGTATGTAGAGATAAGGGATAACGTAAAGGAGGGGGACAGGGTTCTTTACAAAGACCTTACATTGAAGATACCTCCCTTTCCGGTGGGTGAGGTCATCTATACCGGTTTCGGACAAGACCCGTTTTTCAAAGAGGTTAGGGTAAAACCTTTCGTCTCACCGCGTTCCGTTGAGTTTGTTGTAGTTTTTAAAGAATGAAGAAAGTTGTGGTTCTATTCAGCGGAGGAGTTGAAAGCACCGCTCTTCTCGTCCATTATGCCCTTAGAAACTATACCGTTTATCCCCTATACGTCAGGTTCGGTCTTCCCTGGGAAGATTACGAGAAGGAAGTTGCAAAGAAAGTTTTGAATATTCTAAGAAGGAGACTGGGAGGAATACTGAACCTGAAGGTTGATATAGCCAGAGCCCCTTTAAAACGCTTTGAAAACTTTCCCTCTTCGGAGGAAGAGCTTGAGATTCCCCTAAGAAATCTTATACTATGCACGAGGGGAGCCGTATACGCCTATAAAAAAGGTGCGGACAGGTGTGCCATAGGAAGCTTGGGAATTTATCCGTTTCCCGACAATAAAAGGGAATACTTTGATAAACTTGAGGAGTTGATAAGTTCGGGTATCGGAAAATCCTTCTTTATAGAAACACCCTTCTACGGTATGGAAAAGGATGAGGTGATAAAGAAATACGGAAGGTATATTCCCCTTGATATAACGCTCTCGTGTATAAATCCGGTTAACGGAAAACCCTGCGGGAAATGTATAAAGTGCAGGGAAAGGGAAGAAGCTACGAAGCTCCTTTAATTTCTTTCTTTTTATCTATATACTCAAGAGATATGAATGCCACTTCAAGGGAAAGCATATAAAAAATCAGAAGCGCAATCGGTATGGTTATAACGAATAAGCTCAGAAACACCCCTCCGGTTAATCCTACGGTAAATAGGAAAGACCAGAGTATGCCCGCACCAACGTAGTAGCCTGAAAAACTTTCTTTTACAAAATCCGGTGTTAGCATCTCAAGGGTAGACTTCAAGGATTTTATAAAACTTCCACCTCCCCTCTCAAGGACTCTTGAAAAGAGTAAAGGAATAACGTATACCTCCCAAAGGAGGAAAATAATAACAAGAGCGAGCAGAACAAAAGCGAGCTTATTCGTGTGGACTATATTCAGGTTCGGAATACTGTTTGCGTATATAAGAAGGATTACCGTGAGAACCGAGAAAAATATTACGTTTACGAGAAAGACTCCGATGGCAACACCGAACCCGCTTTTAAAAAACCTTGTAAAGGTTTCTTCAAATTTTATGTCTTTAAAAGCCTTTTCAAGCTCAATTTTATCGTTGTAGTCGGTTGACCTTAGTTTACTCATTACGTGGAGTATAAAGGCATTCAGAAATGCGTTTAGAAAAAAACCGAAAAGGGTTCCCAGATAAGGTAAAGCGGATAGTATTGATAGAACAACGACCGCAACTCCCCAGGATATAAGCAGCCCGACGTTTGATTTTACAGCGGTGTAAATTCGCGAGAAAAGTTCTCCTACCGATTCCCTTTCAATCTTTACCTCAATTATGGAAGAGTATTTATCGCCGATTTCCTGTATCTTTCCGATTAATACCGGATCCCTTACATATACCGTTATTGAACCGTCATTCTTTCTTATTTTTTCGTAATCTTCCTTATCAATTCCGAGAACCTTATTGAGAAAGTTGTATAAAAACTCCTCAGGTGCTTCTTTCTCCTTCAATCTTATGCGAACCCTTGCAAGCATTAAGAATATTAAAAATCACTTCACCGCTTTCATATACTCCTGTATTTTCATTTCCATCATATCTTTATAACGGAGTTTTTCCTTCTTCAGTCTTTCTATTTCCATCTCAAGGTCGTGGGTCATCGGGTGGTGTTTTTCAAGCTTACGTATTTTTTTATCAAGCTCCTCGTGCTTATCCTTTAACTCTCTGAACTGGGGATCCTTCTCGTAAAGTTCCTTAATAACTTTCTCTCTTTCCATCTATATCCTCCCTTTATTTGAATTTAGTAAGAAACCCCTCTTTTAGCACCTCTCCGCCGAGGTCATAATCCGAAAACTGGTTTATCTTCACCCTCACAACTTCTCCGGGCTTTACCTCTTCAAGGGTTTCAAGATATATAACTCCGTCAACTTCGGGAGCCTGAAAGTAAGCCCTGCCCTTCGGAACAAAGGAAAACTCTTCATCGTATCCGTCAACTATGACATCAAACTCCTTTCCCAGTAGCTCCTCGTTTTTCTTTCTCGTTATCTCCCTCTGAACCTTGAGAATTTCCTCCATTCTTTCTTCCTTTACCTCTTTAGGGACTTTATCCCCTAAGCTGTAAGCGTATGTTCCCTCCTCGTGGGAGTAAGTAAAGACACCGAGCCAGTGAAAATGTCCCTCCTCTACAAAGGAAAGGAGTTCTCTAAAGTCTTTTTCCTCCTCCGTGGGAAAACCGACTATGAGGGAAGTTCTGATAACCGCTTGAGGTATTTTCTTTTTAATCCTTTCAATTAAACTTCTCACAAACTTACCGTCGTAACCCCTCCTCATATCCCTCAGAACCTTATCGGATATATGTTGAACGGGAATATCAAAGTAGGGGACTACCTTCTCCGAATCCGATATAAAATCAAGAAGCGCGTCTTTTACCTCCGTCGGGTAAAGGTATAAAAGTCTTATCCATTTTATACCTTCAATTTTTTCAAGTTCCTTAAGTAGCTCTATAAGTTTGTATTCCCTGTATAGGTCTTTACCGTAGTAAGTGGTGTCCTGAGATACGATACAGAGTTCCTTCACACCCTCTTGTGCCAATTTTTTTGCCTCTTCAACAACCTCTTCTATCCTTCTTGAGCGGTGCCTTCCCCTTATTGAGGGTATGGAACAAAAGGAACAGAGTCTATTACAACCTTCAGCTATCTTGAGGTATGCATAGGAACGTGTTGTAAGAAGTCTGAAGCTCTTTCCCTTTTCTTTTAAGTTCAGATATTCAAGAATCTCGTTCCAGCTTTCCGTTCCGAAGTAAGCTTTCACTTCAGGGATTTCCCTCTTTAGCTCTTCTTTATACCTCTCAACCAGACAACCCATAACGATTACTTCCTTTCCCTTTTCCGCAAATTCAAGTATCGTTTCTATGCTTTCAAGCTTTGCGGGTTCTATAAAACCGCAGGTGTTTATTATTATTACGTCCGCCTCCTCGGGATTGGGTGTTATCTGGGCTCCCGCGCCTTTCAGCTTTCCGAGAAGTATCTCGCTGTCAACCAGGTTCTTTGAACACCCCAAACTAACAAGGCCTATTTTCATAATAAAGATTTTAATGCTCAGAATTATCTTATCTATGACAACCCAATAGGAGGATTACTGTAATCCTCGTAAACTTCAATCGGAACTTTTTTGGCGTATTCAAGAAGGGGTTCCGTTATTTCCCATAGCAGTTCAACCTCTTCATCGTCAAGGAATAAGGTTCTGTCGCCGCTTATTATATCGGTAAGCAGGGATTCGTAAGCGTCGGGAATATCCCCGAGAGCTTCTTTCAGGTAAAGCTTCCACTCTTTGCTTTGGGCACATCTCAAGAAACCGTAAGGTGATATAAGGTTAACCGATAGGGAAACCCCATTCTCGGGATATATGTTGAACGTAAGAAGGTTGTCCCCCGGCGTGCAACCTATTATCCTTTCAAGGGATTTTATGTTTTTAAAGCGAATTTTTATCTCCGTTCTCTTTTCCTTAAGCTTTTTTCCCGTAATTATGCGGATAGGAACTCCCTCCCACCTTCCGTTTTTTACGGAAAGCTCTACGTAAACAAAGGTTTCAACCCCACCCTTATAGCTTTTATACTTTCCCCTTCTCAGGCTTTCCTTTACAAATTCAAAGAACTTAAGGGTTCGCTTTATTTCGCTGTGAAACTCATCGGGAGAGCTCGGAAAATCCATAACGGTGAAGAGCGAAAGCATCAGCATATGATTCTGAACCATATCCCTCAGAGCTCCGACCCTGTCGTAATAAGCTTCCCTCCCTTCAACACCTTCCCTTTCAAGAGCAAGGATAAAAATTTCATCAACGTAATGCCTGTTCATAAGCTCGTAAAATATAGGATTGGAAAATCTAAAGGAGAGTATGTTCTGAACCTGAGGCTTTCCGAGGAAATGGTCTATTCTGTAAATCTCCTCTTCCTTGAAATACTTTTTCACAATCCTGTTTAAGGCCTTTGCATTATTAAGACTGAGACCGTATGGCTTCTCAACCACTATCCTTTTTAAAGGTAGATTTAGGAACCTCCCGATTCCCTCAAGGGCTTCCTTAAATAAATATGGAGGAATGGCGAGGTAAAACACTTTCAAGAATTCTTTATTCAGTAGATTTCCGAGCTTCTTATAACTCTCCTTGTTGTTTATCTCAAACTCAACAAAAATTAATTTTTCCCTTAGCTTTTCCGAAACGCTTTCTTTAATTTTCTCAAACTTTTCCCTCTTTCTCCCGAGGATAAAAACCTTTTTCAGGTTGATTTTATCCTTTATTCTGTCTATTGCGGGAATGAGCTTCCTTCTTGATAGGTCTCCTGTCCCTCCGAAGATTATAAACTCAACTTCTTTTTTTGATGGGATGCCTTCCGAACTCATACCTCAAAACCGCGAGAACTTTATTTCTGAATGTATCCCTCTTCCTTGAGTCAAACCTCCCGAAAAGAGAGTTTGCTATTACATTCAAAGCTATACCCCTATCAACCGCCTCTTTTACGCACCACCTTCCTTCTCCCGAATCCTCAACGTATCCCTCAACTTCCTCAAGATTTCCGAAATCCTCAAAGGCTTTCTCAAGAAGCTCAATCAAGAAGGAACGTATTACGCTTCCCTCTCTGTAAATCCTTGCAACCTCCTTCAGGTTGTAATCGTATGGAGATTCCTTAAGTAGTTCAAAGCCCTCCCCTATGGCTTCCATTATTCCGTATTCTATGCCGTTGTGAACCATCTTCGCATAATGCCCTGCACCGCTTTTTCCGAGGTAGGCATACCCTTTTCCTTCGTAAGCTAAGTCCCTAAATAGGTGTTCCCACCTTTTAAAAGGTTCCTCATCCCCTCCTATCATAAGGGAAAAACCCTTTTCCCTTCCGAGAACTCCTCCGCTTACTCCGACATCAAGAAAGTGAACTCCGATTTTTGAAAGCTCCCCATACCTTCTTACGGAGTCTTTGTAAAAGGAGTTTCCTCCGTCAATTACCGTGTCTCCCGCTTTTAATACGGGTTTCAGGTTGTTTAGAACTTCATCAACAGCTGTGTGGGGAACCATAATCCAGAAAAGCCTTTCCCCTTCAAACTTCCCGAAATCTTCATAACTCTCAACCACTTCTATGCCGAGCTTCCTTCTTGCCCTTTCCCTTGATTCCTTTGATTTTGCATAACCTACAACCTTCCAAGAAAATTTTTTAAGACGGTGAGCGATGGCACTCCCCATGCGTCCAAGGCCTATTAATAAGATTTCCTTCTTCAAGGGGTTCCACCTTCCGCCGTTATTCCGAGTTCTTCGGGAGTAAGACTTTGTATAGCTTCCTTCAGGTTATCAAACACCGTATAGAAATCCTCACCCAGGAACTTCACACCCCTTCCATACAGCTTTTGAAAAGCGTAGGAAACTATCCTATGTTTATCGTATGACATCGTTATTCCGAGCTCTTCCGCCTTCTGATTTAGGACTACTTTTACCTCCTCAAGCTTCCTCGCACGGTTTTCCCTTTCTTTTTCCGCTTCCTTCAGGGGCATATCAAGAAACTCGTCAACCTTCTGAAGTATTCTCTCAAAGTAGGAGCCCGGGAATTTTTTATCCCCGAGTTTTTCTATAACGAAACCTACGGTTATGTAGAAAGGATACTGAATAAAGGGTTCAAGCTCGTATTCCCTCATATCCGGGTTTTGCTCCAATTTTTCCATAAAGAAGTTGTAAGCCTGGATGGCTTTCTCTTTCAAGCCGGGAGCTTTTTCAATATTGAAGCTGAGTATGTAGTTTCTTAAATCCTTCGGAAGAACGAAAGCGGGAACCTTCTCAAGCCCTACTATCTTAGCAGCTTCCAATCTGTGCTGTCCGTCTATAACCTCATAGTATCCCTCACCGTTGGGAACAACCATTATCGGGTCTATAAAACCGAGGGTCTGTATGGAGTTTATTAATCTCTCTATAAGGGTGTTAGAAAGGGGTCTTTCTATGGGAGGGATTATTACTTTATCAACCTCAATCTCCTGAAATACTATCTCATAACCTTTTACCGGTTCGGTATACTTGCATTTTTCCATCTTTTCCACCTCCTTTTATAAAATTCTTTATCAAAATTGTTGAGTTCCCTATTATTAAAAATAATTTTTTTGATATTTTGTTTCAAGGTTTGATGATTTTCCCCTCTGCAAAGACGCCGCTGAGACACCCGCTGAAATCCGCCCCTCCCCTGCAGACCTTGAAGCTAATTTCCCTTTCATTTACAACCTCAAGGATGCCCGTAGGAGTTTCCTTAGTTATACCTTTATTCCCGTTAACCGCGTAAGCCCCTCCGTCGTAGCTTATAACTCCGAAAAAAGCACCGTTGCAGGAGGCAATAACTTTCAGACCTTCCTTTATGCCGAACCTTTCCCTGAAGTAACCTCTTATCTCTCTTACCTCAATCCTGTGAACCTTACAACAGAATGGCTTAATTTTCCTTAAACTTCCATCGTAATTTTTGTAAACTCCCGTTATGCAAATATCTTTTGCGGTCTTCCACCACTCCACAAAGGGTTCAATGCTGAACAAAAAGCTAAAGAACAGGAAAAAGATAATCAATCCCTCTTATACCTCCCCATTAACTCTCCGCTTCCGAGAATATGTCCCTTTATCTTGCTCTCCACCTGTTCCCTGGTCGCTTCTGGAGGAAGCCCAAGGCTTGATATATCCAAGGCGTAAATCCTAAAGAAGTATCTGTGATATCCGTGTCCTTTTGGCGGACAGGGCCCTCCGTATCCCACACGCCCGAAATCGTTAATACCCTGCTTTATACCCTTTACCTCTGCGGTTTTCGGAAAGTTCTCGTAAAGCTCGTTAACATCTGCGGGAATATCGTAAACAATCCAGTGGGTAAAAGTTCCAAGGGGAGCATCCGGGTCATCCATTATAAGCACAAAGGACTTCGTTCCCTCAGGTGCACCCTCCCACCTTACAGGAGGAGATATATCCTCCCCCTCACAGGTATACTTTGAAGGTATAACGTCCCCGTATTCAAAGGCTGAGCTAAATACTTTCATGAGAACCCCTCCCATTGATATTAAACCGAGTCCCAAAAAGAAACCGAGAACCCTGTTCATAATAGTGTATTTTAG
>CAYRMG010000029.1:0-14247 GCA_964425585.1 uncultured Aquifex sp.
ATTAAGACCTAAATATCAATCTCTTTATAAATTTGAGAAGTCCCCCTTTCTTTTCCTTAAGTTCCAATCTTATCCTTTCAAGAATTTTTGATATTTTACTGCTCAGCTGCGAAAGTTCGTGTTTGTCGTTTAGGTCTTCTCTCTCAAGGTATTCCTTAAGGACGCCGTTTAAGGTTTCAAAAAATAGGGCGTATCTTTCAAGAAGTCTTTCGTCTTCGTATTTAATTTCCCTGCTTATCTCAACAATCGCTTCATTTATTCCTTCAACGACATCCTTAAACTGTTCTTCTTTAACATCTTGGTCTGGTATCTGGAAAAGGAGCATAGTTACGGTTGACTTGAGCTTAAGCTTAAACTCCGTAAGCTTTGTGTTAAAAGGCTCCGCTTCATTTATGTTTTTCGCAAAATCTATGACCATTGAACGAATTGTATCCTTTGCACTCATGCTTTACCTCTTGAAAATTAGTATAACTATTTTTACAAATGTAAGAAGGAGTATAAGAAGGTTTACTGCCATTGATACACCGTGATACTTCATGAAAAGATTGTAATCCGTTTGTTTAAGGCTGTGCATGGTAGGAATTATGTAAAACTCCTCAAGAAACAGGAGAAATAAGTTTGCAAGTGCCAGTGCGGTAAACAGTTTACCGAAACTGTATCCTACCGCAAGCGAAACGAGAAGTATAAAGATACCTATACCGAAATAAACGGGAAAGATTTTCTCTACTACCGCACCGGCTTGCTGACGTTCAAGAACCCTGAAAAGGGTAGGTGCAACGTAAAAACTGAAAAAACTTCCGAGACCCCAAAAACCCGAAAGTAAAAAGAGGACAAATTTTTCTTTCATATTAAAAGAAGCCCCGAAAGGGGCTTTAAACTACTCAAGTATCTCCAGAACCACCCTTTTCCCTATTTTTCTACCTATTGCGGTAAGAATGGTTCTGAGAGCTCTTGCAATCCTTCCTTGCTTACCTATAACCTTTCCGAGCTCAGCGGGGTCAACCCTGAGCTCAATTACAACGGTTTTTTCTCCTTCAATCTCGGTAACCCTTACCTTATCTTTGTTATCTACAAGCTCCTTTGCGGTTATTTCTACGATGTCCTTAAGTGCACTCATGCCGCTTCACCTCCTTTGGATTTTTTGGATTTACGCTTTTCAAAAACGTAGTAATCACCTACCCTCTTCATTTCGTAATCTTCAGGAACGACTTCCTTTAGTATACCATGATTCCATAAAATAGCTTTTGCTCTATGAGAAAGCTCAACGCCTTTCAAAACCCATTCTTTTACTTTATCGGGGTAAACATTAATTAAAACCTTTCTTTTCGGGTCATAGGTCCCGAGTATGTCAAGATATTTTCCTTCTCTCGGGGACTTTGCATCCATAACAACAATTCTGTATATGGGATGGTGTTTTCTGCCGAACTTTGCGAGTCTAATCCTTACAGCCAATTCCCGTTACCTCCGTTTTCATAACTCGGAAGGAATATTGTAGCACAAAAATTTTTCTTCAGAATCTGAAACCTCCGAAAGGAAATCTGGGCATCTTCGGCATATGGGGTATTCCCCCGGCCTTCTGGAGTTTTCTCATGACCTTCTTCATCTCCTCATAACGTTTAAGAAGTTTGTTCACGTCCGATACGGTTGTTCCGCTTCCCTTTGCTATCCTCTTCTTTCTGCTCATGTTTATGATTTTCGGGTTTCTCCTTTCTTCGGGCGTCATGGAGTTTATAATCGCCTCAATCTTTTTAAACTGTTTTTCGTCAATCTTTATATGCTTGAGTTGCGGGGCAACTCCGGGAATCATCGCAAGAAGCTTATCAAGCGGGCCCATCCGTTGAATCATTCTGAGCATCTCCCTAAGGTCTTCAAGGTCAAACTCACCGGTCATTACCTTAGTGGCCATTATTTGAGCCTTGTCTTCGGTAATTACTTCCTGAGCTTTCTCTACAAGGCTTTGGATATCTCCGAGTCCCAGTATTCTCTGGGCTATTCTGTCCGGGTAAAAGGGTTCTAAGTCCTCTATCTTTTCCCCTACACCTATGAACTTTATCGGAACTCCGAGAACTTCCTTTACCGAGAGTGCTACACCTCCCCTCGCATCTCCGTCCATCTTCGTGAGTATTACACCCGTAAGCCCGAGTCTTTCGTGGAACGTTTTAGCGGTTTCAAGGGCTGTTTGACCTTGCATAGCGTCCGCAACGTATAAAATCTCCGAAGGATTCGTTATCTTTTTTATCTCCTCAAGTTCAGTCATTAACTCTTCATCAACGTGAAGTCTTCCCGCTGTGTCAAGAAGCAGGTAATCAACTCCCTCCTGTTTTGCCCTTGATACCGCCTTTTGGGCTATATCAGTTGCACTAAGTCCTTCCTCAAACCCGTAGTAAGGAACGCCTACCTTTTCCGCAAGCCTTTCAAGCTGAAGCATAGCCGCGGGTCTTCTGACGTCCGTTGAGGAAACCGCTACCTTTTTTCCCTCTTTCTTCAAAAGGTTGGCAAGTTTTCCTATGGTTGTGGTTTTTCCCGTTCCCTGAAGACCTACAAATAAAACGGTTCCCTCGTTTAGCTCCTTTTTTTCTCCCCCGAGTATATTTACAAGTTCTTCGTAAACGGTTTTTATAACAAACTCCGCCGGACTCAAGTTCTTGGGAACTTCTTTTCCTACAACTTTTTCCCTTATTCTTTTTACAAAGTTCTTCGTAACCTCGTAATCAACATCCGCCTCAAGGAGAGCGAGTCTTATTTCCCTTAAGGTCTGGTTTACATTTTTCTCTGTTATCTTTCTTGCCTTTGAGAGCTTTTCAAGAGCACCGCTAAACTTTTCTGTTAGAAGTTCCAGCATAAAGATTAAGATATCCCTTTACTTGTTCTATTTTCAAGGGAGGCCTATTATAAAATCTTTTACATGTCGGAATACCTAAAGGCTATCTTTGAATTAAAAGAGCTAAGGGACAAGTTTTTATTTACCCTTCTTATGTTCGCCATATACAGACTCGGTAGCCATATACCGATTCCCGGAATAAATCCCGATGCCCTTCAGGACTTTCTAAAATCCCTTGAAGGTTCTATATTTGCCCTTTACGATATCTTCTCCGGAGGGAACTTAAGTAGACTTACGGTTTTTGCATTGGGTGTAATGCCCTACATATCAGCCTCCATAATGATGCAACTTCTCACGGTGGCCATTCCCCAGCTTCAGAGGCTTGCGAAGGAAGAGGGCGATTACGGTAGGTATAAGATAAACGAGTATACCCGTTATCTTACGTTGTTTGTTGCCGTTGTTCAGTCTATCGGTATAGTCCTATGGGTAAGAGGGCAGGTGTCTCCCAAGGGAATACCCGTTGTTGAAAATACGGGGATAAGTTTCATTCTCATAGCGGTTCTTACCCTTGTTACGGGAACTATGTTTCTCGTTTGGATTGCGGACAGAATAACGGAAAGGGGAATAGGAAACGGGGCATCCCTGATAATCTTTGCGGGAATAGTTGCGGGATTTCCGAATGCATTAATACAGTTCTGGGAAAAGGTAAAGACGGGAGATGTGGGACCATTGACCCTTCTCTTTATCGTCGCACTCGTTATAGGAATAATAGTTGGAATAGTTTACGTTCAGGAAGCGGAAAGGAGAATACCCATCCAGTATCCCGGAAGACAGGTAGGAAGACAGCTCTACGCGGGAAGACGAACATACCTTCCCATAAAGATTAATCCCGCGGGAGTCATTCCCATAATTTTTGCTCAAGCACTCCTTCTTATTCCCTCAACAATACTGAACGTAATTGAAAATCCTTTTATTAAGATGTTTGCGGATATGCTTGCCCCCGGTTCACTCCTTTATAACTTTCTCTATATTGTGTTCATAGTATTTTTCACCTATTTTTACACCGCAGTTTTAATAAACCCCGTGGAGGTTGCGGAAAATCTCCATAAGGCGGGAGCGTTCATACCGGGCGTAAGACCGGGACAAGATACGGTTAAATACCTTGAAAGAATAATAAACAGGCTTATCTTCTTCGGAGCCCTATTTCTCTCCGTTATAGCCCTTATTCCCATACTTGTAAGTGTATGGCTGAACATACCCTTTTACTTCGGCGGAACGACCGCTTTAATAGTCGTAGGTGTCGCTTTGGATACCTTCAGGCAGATAGAGACCTACCTGATACAGAAGAAGTATAAAAGTTATGTAAGGAGGTAAGGATGATTCTCGTATTTTTGGGTCCTCCCGGTGCGGGAAAGGGAACGCAGGCAAAGAAACTCGCGGAGGAAAAAGGCTTTGTCCATATATCAACGGGAGATATTTTAAGGGAAGCGGTTCAAAAGGGAACACCCCTCGGCAAAAAGGCTAAGGAGTATATGGAAAAAGGTGAGCTTGTTCCCGACAATATAATAATAGCCCTAATAGAGGAAGTCTTTCCTAAGCACGGAAAGGTTATATTTGACGGATTTCCGAGAACCGTTGAGCAGGCGAAAGCTCTTGATGATATGCTTCAAAAGAAGGGCTTAAAAGTTGATTACGTCTTTCTTTTTGATGTTCCCGATGAGGTGGTAATAGAAAGACTTTCGGGAAGAAGAATAGACCCTAAAACGGGAGCTGTTTACCACATTAAATACAATCCCCCTCCTCCCGGAGTTGAGGTTATACAAAGGGAAGACGACAAGCCGGATGTCATTAAAAAAAGACTTGAGGTTTACAGAAAGCAGACTGCTCCTCTCATTGAATATTACGAGAGAAAAAATATATTAAAGAAATTGGACGCTACGAAGCCTATAGACGAGGTTTATAAAGAGATATTAGAGGTTTTAGGAAATGGCAATTGAGCTTTACTCAAACAGGGAGATTGAGAAGATAAAGAGAGCGGCAAAGGTAGTCGCGGAGGTATTGCATATAGTTGCGGAAAATGTGAAACCCGGTGTATCAACCTGGGATCTTGAGATGATAGCGAGGGAAGAAACAAAGAAGAGGGGGGCAAAGCCTGCATTTTTGGGATATAAACCTCCCTTTTCTAACGAAAGCTATCCCGCTGCCCTTTGTATATCAATAAACGATGAGGTTGTTCACGGACTTCCCGACAAGGAAAAGGTCATAAAAGAAGGTGATGTGGTAAGTATAGATTTCGGGGCAATACTTGACGGATATGCAGGGGACTCAGCCATAACGGTAATAGCGGGAAAAGGTTCACCCGAGGCTGAAAAGCTTCTCAAAGCTACAAAAGAAGCCCTTTACAACGCTATAGAGAAGGCGATTCCGGGGAAAAAGGTAGGTGATATAACGAAGGCCATACAGGAAACCGCTGAAAAATACGGCTTCAAAACGATACAGCGATACGGCGGACACGGTGTAGGGAGGAGAGTTCACGAAGAGCCGTTTATTCCCAACAATCTAAAGGATGTAGGCAAGAAAAATCCGAGATTAAGGCAGGGAATGGTTATAGCCATTGAACCTATGCTTTCCTTGAGCACCGAGGAAACAGTTGAGGACGGGGACGGCTGGACCGTAAAGACAAAAGACGGAAGTCTTGCCGCTCACTTTGAACATACCGTGGCTATAACAAAAAAAGGGCCTATAATTTTAACGGAGTTGTGAGATGGGTAAGAAAAAGAGGAAGCAAGAACACGAAAAGGAGAGGGGCATAGTTTTAGAGGGCGAGGTGGTTGAAGCCCTTCCGAACGGTATGTTCAAGGTAAAGCTTGATACCGGGCAGGAAGTTCTTGCCCACATAGCGGGCAAGCTGAGGGTTAACTTCATAAGGATACTGCCCGGGGATAGGGTAAAGGTTGAGCTCTCACCTTATGACCTCACAAGGGGAAGGATAATCTACAGACTTTGAGCTTGCAATTTACCTAAAGTTAGGTTAAACTAAAGTATTCCGACTCGGAGGTAGCTTATGAAGGTAAGGTCTTCCGTAAAGAAGAGGTGTGCTAAGTGCAAAATTATTAGGAGAAAAGGAAGGGTTATGGTTATATGCGAAATACCCAGCCACAAACAAAGACAGGGATAACGGAGGTAAAAGATGGCGAGAATAGCGGGTGTTGACCTTCCCAATCACAAGAAGCTTGAGGTTGCTCTCACCTACATATACGGTATAGGCTGGTCCAGAGCAAGGGAAATATGTGAAAAGACGGGAATTCCCTGCACAAAGAGGGTCGGAGATTTGACTCCCGACGAACTGAACACCCTAAGGAAGTTCATAGACGAAAATTA
Source organism: uncultured Aquifex sp. (assembly GCA_964425585.1). Classification (GTDB taxonomy): domain Bacteria; phylum Aquificota; class Aquificia; order Aquificales; family Aquificaceae; genus Aquifex. The sequence continues at coordinate 6,203 of CAYRMG010000029.1, forward strand.
CAAGGTTGAGGGTGATTTAAGAAGGGAAGTTCAGCTCAATATTAAGAAACTAAGAGATATGGGTTGCTACAGGGGAATCAGGCATGCGAGGGGTCTTCCCGTAAGGGGTCAGCAAACGAGAACCAATGCAAGAACGAGAAAAGGAAAGAGAAGAACTGTAGGGGGAACAACAAGGAGAGGTAAGGCTAAGTAAGGGAGGTAAGTAAGAATGGCAAAGAAGAAAAAGCAAAAAAGACAGGTAACCAAGGGAATAGTTCATATATACACAACCTTTAACAATACCATAGTTAACGTTACCGACATGCAAGGAAATACCATAGCTTGGGCAAGCGGCGGAACGGTCGGATTTAAAGGAACGAGAAAATCAACACCTTACGCCGCACAGCTTGCAGCTCAAAAGGCTATGAAGATGGCAAAGGAACACGGTCTTCAGGAAGTTGAAATATGGGTAAAAGGACCCGGAGCAGGAAGGGAATCGGCGGTTAGGGCTGTTTTTGCTTCGGGCGTTAAGGTAACCGCAATAAGGGATGTAACGCCTATACCCCACAACGGTTGCAGACCCCCTGCAAGGAGGAGAGTGTAAATGGGTAGGTATATAGGTCCCTGGGTAAAACTTGACAGAAGGTTCGGTGTTGTCGTCTCGGGTAAAAAGTCGGCTCCTAAGATACTTGCAAAAAGAAACTATCCCCCCGGACAACACGGAAGAAAATACGGGAGAAGGAAAAAGCTCACCGAGTATGGTCTCCGTCTTATGGAAAAACAAAAACTTAAGTTCCTATACGGAGGATTGAGGGAAAAGCAGTTCAAGAGATACTTTGATATGGCTTCTAAATCAAAGGAAAACACGGGAGAGATGCTACTCCAGTATCTGGAAAGAAGACTTGATAACGTTGTATACAGGTTGGGATTTGCGTCAACCAGAAGACAGGCAAGACAGCTCGTAGCCCACGGTCACGTTCTCGTAAACGGAAAAAAGGTAAACATTCCTTCCTATCTTGTTGAGCCCGGTGATGTTATTGAGATTAAAGAAAAGTCAAGGGATATACCTTTCATAAAGGAAAACCTTGAAAATGTTGACCCCCGTTCAATTCCTTCCTGGCTTGAGCTTGATAAGGACAATTTCAGAGGAAAGGTTATAAGGATGCCCGAAAACGTTCAGGAGTATCTGGAAATACCCGTAAACCTCCAATACATAATTGAGTTCTACTCTAAGGTATAAGGGAGGGCTTGTATGCTTAATGAATTCCTATATCCCAATAAGATATTTTGGGAAGAGTTATCCGATACATACGGAAGGCTGGTTGTTGAGCCTCTTGAAAGGGGATTCGGAACAACTGTAGGAAATTCCCTGAGAAGGGTTCTTTTATCCTCCATAACGGGAACCGCAATAACCGCGGTAAAGATTGAGGGGATTTATCACGAATTTTCCGCAATTGAAGGTGTTCAGGAAGACGCGATAGAGCTTATAGCGAATCTAAAAAAGGTTAAGTTCGTTATGAAGGGAGATAGCGATGTTGAGATACTCTACATACAGAAAAAGGGTGAAGGTGAGATAAAGGCCTCCGATATAAAAGCTCCCCCGAGTGTTGAAATTTTAAACCCCGACCAGTATATAGCTACAATAACCGACCCCGACAAGGAGCTGAACATTGAGATAAGGCTTGAGAGAGGAAGGGGATACGTTCCCACGGAAGAGATGGAAGCGATAGGTGAAGTCGGATGGATTCTCGTTGATGCGGATTTCTCACCGGTTAAAAAGGTAGGCTTCAGGATAGAAAACGTCCGTGTAGGTAAAAAATCAACCTATGAAAGGTTAACTATGGATATATTCACAAACGGTGTTAAATCACCAAATGATTCTTTAAAGGAAGCACTTGAAATATTGAAGAAACATTATGAGCTTCTTGAAAACATTTCCGAAAAGAAACCCGTTGTGGAGCAAAAGGTCGTCTCCGATGAACTTACCGAGAAGCTCACCCTTTCCATTGAAGAGCTTGATATATCCCAAAGGGCACTTAATTCCCTCAAGAGAATAGGTATAAACACAATAGGTGACCTCGTTAGGATGACGGAAGAAGAGCTTAAAAATACTAAAAACATAGGTAGGAAGGCTCTTGCGGAAATAAAAGAAGCCCTTGAAAAGATGGGCTTACATCTGGGAATGAATATTGACGTTCAGAGGTAGGTAAAGATGAGGCACAGGGTTAAGAAAAAACATTTTGACAGAACAAAGGAGCAAAGGCTTGCCCTTTACAGGTCTCTTGCAAGGGCTTTAATATTTGACGAAAGAATAGAGACAACGGTGGAAAGGGCTAAAGCATTAAGAAGCTTCATAGAACCTTTAGTTGAGTTGGCAAAAGAGGGAACTCTTCACGCAAGGAGACAGGCACTCAGCAGGTTGCCGGACAAACCCGCGATAAAGAAGCTCTTTGAGGAGATAGCTCCCAGGTTTGAAGGAAGGAACGGAGGATACGTAAGGATAATAAAGCTTCCGTTCAGAAGAAAAGGAGACGGCGCCGAAATGGCTATAATTGAATGGGTTGAGTAGTGATAATAAAGCTTATAAAGCTCTTTCTCCAGCTTCTTATAATTCTCGTTTTTATCCATGCCCTCGGTTCTTGGTTTCCCTCGGTAAGAAGAACTAAGCTTTACTGGTATATAGATTGGATTGTTGAGCCTTTTCTCAGACCGATAAGAAACGTTGTTAAACCGATTAACGGCATTGACTTTTCTCCTTTCATTCTTATACTTATCCTCACTTTCCTCTTGAGGTTATTCCGATGAAACGACCAGTAATGCTTATAGACCTTGACAGATGTATAGGTTGCCTTTCCTGTGAAGTTGCATGCGTTCAAGAGAAAGGACTTGAGCAACTCCACATAAGACCTATGAGGGTTTTAAGGGTTGAGGGTGTGGGAAAGGAGCCGGGAGCTTTCTATTACCCCATGAACTGTTTCCATTGTGAACCGGCTCCGTGTGTTTTAGCATGCCCGACTTCCGCAATGAGAAAAAGGGAAGAGGACGGAATAGTTTACGTTGAGCAGGCTTTTTGCATAGGCTGTAAAGCTTGTATAATAGCCTGTCCTTACGGAGCAATCACCTTTAATCCTTCAACCCAGAAGGTGGAAAAATGCGACTACTGTTATAAGAGGGTTGAAAAAGGACTTCTTCCCTCCTGCGTTGAGAAATGCGTTACGAACTGTTTATACTTTGTTGAGGTAGATGAAGTTCCCAAAGAGAGACACAGGCTCAGAAGGATAGATGAAAAACTTTACAAAGAGGTATTTACCTGAGCTCAATAAACCAGGAAAGAAAGGCGTAAACCGCATAAATAAATAAAAATAATGCTCCTTCCCATTTATCTATAACGTATCTTCTCTTTCCCCAGAATGCGGATAAAAGAAGCGCAAGAGTAGCCAAAAAAAGAACACCGAGGTCAATATTCGTCCTTTCAGGAACGGGAACACTCCTTATAACGGAGCTCGTTCCGAGAACAAGAGTCAGATTAAATATATTTGAACCCGCAACGTTCCCCAGGGCTATATCCGGATTTCCCTTTTTTGCTGCGACCGCGGAAGCGAAAAGTTCCGGGAGAGATGTTCCTATTGCCACCATAAAAAGGCCTATTACGGCCTCGCTCACACCGAGTGCTTTAGCAACACCTACCGCACCGTTTACAGTCCAATCCGCACCGAGGATAAGGCCGAAAAGACCGAAAACTGTAAAAATTAAAGCCTTTAAAGGTGATAATAACCTTTCTCCCTCTTCCTCGGATACACTTTCCCTTTCAAGGTATGCAACAAGGAAATACATATAGCCTATGAATGTGATTATAAGAACTATTCCGTCATCCCTTGATATTGAAGAAATCTTGTCTCCGTTGAGGATTTTGTCATTTGCCATGGCCATCAGGGTAAGGGTAAGGAAAAAATTCACCGGGATTTCCTTCTTTACAAAGGTTGCGTGTATTGAAAGGGGAGTTATAAGGGATGCAACACCGAGAATAAGAAGAATATTCGCTATGTTGGAACCTATTACGTTTCCGAGTGATATACCCGAAGCCCCCTTTATCGCTGCCGCAATGTTTACGGTAAGCTCAGGCAGTGAAGTCCCGAAGGCGACAACGGTAAGGCCTATTACAAACTGGGGAATACCGAAATTCCTTGCAAGGGAACTTGAGCCGTCTATGAGCAGGTCAGCACCCTTTACGAGTAATGTTATTCCTACCACAAGAAGGATAAAATCCGTGAACATCTAATATACTTATACCATTAATGGGAAACTTAAGGGAGAAACTTCACAGACTCTTTTCAATATTCATACAATCTTTCATGTGGATAACCATAGGCTTTGAATTTGCCAGCCTTTTAATCAAAATAGCAAAAAGTATCCAGAACTTTACCCTATTTGATACCCACGAAATAATCGTAAAAGTCCTGAATATCCTCATAATATACGAGCTATTTACTACACTTCTCACCGCTTTTGAAGAAAACAGAATAAAGCTCAATCTCATAATAGATACAGCTATGATATTTTCAATAAGGGAACTTCTGATAATAATATTCACCTATAAAAAGATTGATATAAACGTAAGTCTATCATACACATTAATACTCGGCATTTTGGGAATGCTCAGGTTTCTGTATGGTAAGTACAAGTTAGACCAAGCATGAAAAAGGTTTTAATTTTTCTACCCGTTTTGGTAGTGCTTTTGGTTTTTCCGGTATACAGACTGGTATTTTACAGGGATTATAAAGTCTTCGTAGTGAAGGAAATTCCCCTTGTTAAAGCGATATATGCAACGGGATATATAAAGGCGGAAAACGAGGTTGAGGTAAAGGCAAAGGTAGCGGGATATGTGGTTAAAGTATACAAGGATACGGGAGATAAGGTAAAAAAGGGAGAAGTATTGGCCTTTATAGAGAATAAGCCCTTAAAAAAAGAAATAGAAAGGATAAGAACGGAGATAAATAATCTGAGGGAAAAGATAAAGGAAAATTCTCCTTTCAGGAAAAGCTACGAGGAAAGAATTAAAGCCCAGATGGAGAAACTAAAAATTCTTGAGGAAAAACTAAGAAGAAGAAAAAAACTTTACGAAAGGGAATTAATATCAGAGGAAAGCTATCTTGAGCTTGAAAGAAGGTATAAAGCTGAACTCAGTATCTTAAAATCTTTGAAAAATGAGTATATGGAAAGTGTAAACGAGGTAAAAAGGAAAATAAAAACATTGAAGAAAAAACTTGAGGAGCTTGAAGCAAAACTCCAAGAATACTATATAAAGAGTCCCGTAAACGGTATAATTCTTAAGAAAAACGTTGAAGAGGGAGAGTATGTAAATACCTTTATGGAAACAAAACCCCTTTTTGTAGTGGGTAAAAAGGGTAGCTTAAAAACAATCCTTGAGGTTGATGAAGAATACGGTAGTCTTGTGAAGGAAGGACAAAAGGTTTATGTATACGTTGAAGCCTTGAGGGGGAAGGTGTTTGAGGGAAGAATTGTTAAGGTTTACAGGATTGTTGACAGGAGCAAGAAAACCTTTGAGGTTGAAGTAAAAGTTAATTACGGGATTGACGTCCTTCCCGGCACGACCGTTGAAGCGAACATTATTCTATCGGAAAAGAAAGGTATAGCCGTTCCCGAAAAAGCCATCATAGGAGACAGGGTGAAAGTTTTTCAAAAGGGTAAGGTTGTTGAAAGAAAGGTTATAGTAGGTGAGAGATACGGAAATCTTGTTGAAATCCTGAAGGGTCTAAAAGTAGGGGATAAAGTGGTGCTTAGATGAAGGGGGTTCTTTTTCTCGCTTACAAGTTTTTCCTTGAGAGGAAAAGACAGAGCGGAATAGCAACCCTCGGTGTAGCGATAGGGACAGCTGCTTTTATAGTTATGAGCTCAATGGTAAACGGGTTTCAAAAATACTTCCTTGAAGAGGCTCTGAATATAAACGGGCACGTGAAGGTTTTCGTAGAGAGTCCTATAGATGAGGGAAAGATTTTGAGAAAAGTCTACAAAGACGGGGCTTTTAAGGTTCTCGGTGCAAAACCCCAGCCCAAAAGGGACAAGATATCCAACTACAGGTTTATACTTGAGAATTACGGCAAAAATACTGATGTTGTAGGTATAACGATACACCTTGTGGGAAACGGGGTTGTGAGCTACGGAGTTAAAGAAAAGCCCGCCACGTTTGTCGGAATAGTTCCGGGGCTTGAAGACAAAACATTGAAGATATCCTCTTATCTTGTTCGGGGAAATCTTAGAGAGCTTGAAAGAAACAGAAACGGGGTTATACTCGGTGTTAAGCTTGCCGAAGAACTTGGAATAAAGGAACCGGGGAAGAAAATAACGCTTGTATCACCAAACGGAACGCTCTACATCCTTAAGGTTGTTGATTTGTTAAATACGGGTATAACCGAGATAGATAAATCCCGTGTTTACCTTCACATAAAGAAACTCCAGGACATACTCGGAAGACAGGGTGAGGTTAACGAAGTGGTATTAAAGCTAAAAAATCCGGATATGGCTCCTTATTTTGCTAAAAAACTGGAAAAGGAAACGGGATATAAAGCGGAAAGCTGGCAAGAATCCTTTAAAAACTTCCTTTCTATCTTTAAGATTCAGAAGATAATAACCCGTTCGGTTGTTTTTGCCATACTGCTCGTTTCGGGATTCGGGATATTCAACATAATAATGATGACCGTAATGGAAAAGCGAAGGGAGATAGCGATTCTCAAAGCAATGGGATACGAAAAAAGGGATATAATTCTCGTATTTGTCCTTCAAGGGATAATGATAGGGGTTCTGGGTGGGATTATCGGGAACGTGGGAGCTTACATAACGTTGGAATGGCTGGAAACCGTAAGGATTGAGGTAGAAGGAATAATAAGGGCTAAAGGTTTTATATTGGACAGGAACATCTATTACCACATATTCGGATTTATATTTGCGCTTCTTGTTTCCTTTCTCGCATCTTACTATCCCTCTTACAGGGCTTCAACCTTTCACCCGGTGGAGGTATTCAGGAGTGGAGGATAATCCGATTTTGGAGGCAAGAGGGATAAAAAAATCCATAAGGAATTACGATATCTTGAAAGGAATAGATATAAGGGTAAAAAAAGGAGAGTTTTTAAGCATAATGGGACCATCGGGTTCGGGAAAAAGCACCCTTTTATATATACTCGGACTTCTTGATGCACCCGATGAGGGGGAAATTATCCTTCTGGGGAGAAGGGTTAACTTCTCAGAAGAAAGGCATCTCAGCCACCTCAGGAATAACTACCTTGGCTTTGTTTTCCAGTTTCATTACCTCATTCCCGAACTTACCGCTCTGGAGAACACAGTGGTTCCGCTCCTAAAAAAGGGAGTTTCGTTTCAAAGGGCAAAAGAAAGAGGAAAGAAGCTTTTGGAGAGGCTCGGCCTCGGGAATAAACTAAATAGGAAGCCTTACCAGCTTTCCGGTGGAGAACAGCAAAGGGTGGCTATAGCGAGAGCATTGGCAAACGAGCCCGTCTTACTTCTTGCGGACGAACCTACCGGGAACCTTGATTCCGTCAATACCCAAAACGTTATGAGTATCTTTAAGGAAATCAACAAAGAAGGAACGACAATCGTGATGGTAACCCATGAGGAGGAACTTGCTAAACAAACCCACAGGACATTAATCATAAAAGACGGAAAGGTAGTTGAGGAAAAAATAAACTTTTAAAGTTCTACCTTCTTAGCATCAGCCCATATCCATTCCAGTCCATAGTATTCTCTGGTCTCGGGAGTAAAGATATGAACTATGGTGTCTATGAGGTCAAGAAGCACCCAGTTTCCGTATTCTTTTCCTTCAATGTGGTCAATCTGGTATCCCTTTTTTTCCAGTTCCTCCTCAAGATAATCCGCGAGTGCCCGAGCATGGGTGGGTGAGTTTGCGGTTGCTATCACAAAGTAGTCCGCAAGGTTTGTAAGGTTTGATACATCAAGGATTACGATATTTTCCGCTTTCTTATTCTCAAGGAGTTCTTTTAAAAGCTTTAGCTTTTCCATTTTTCAATTAATTTTAT
>CAYRMG010000030.1:0-14174 GCA_964425585.1 uncultured Aquifex sp.
TTGCTCAAAGTTTCAAGTTGTCTGAAGAAGTGGTAAAGCTCAAAAATCTCCGCTATAGTGCAGTATAAATCCTTTTCACATTCTTTTAGTTCCTCTACCGCATCTTCTTTTTGCTCGGTTCTTAAACTTTGTGCCATCTCCTCACATCTCTTTATCTCTTCAAGAACCTCAAGAATATACTTTTCCATTTTTTCCTTGTAATCTTCCACGGTTTCCTGTAAAACGTCTTCAACGTTCAAGCCTTGACTCAGTTGTTTATAAAGCTCCTTAAGCTTGTAATGTTCCTCAACTTTTGTCATACATTTATCAAGAATTTCCCTTATTGGCTTTCCCGACATATCACACCTCCCTCAATTCTTGAATATAACGTTCAGAACTCCCTTAACCACTCCTCCGGGACGCCGAAATTATCCCTTATCTGTCCCTCTCCGAGTATTACAAACTTCGGTATAGTGAGCTCCTCAAGGGCCATAGGTCCCCTTGCGTGAATCTTATCCGTTGATATTCCCATCTCCGCACCCAGTCCGAACTCGTTTCCATCGGTAAAGCGTGTGGAAGCATTCACGTAAACAGCTGCAGAATCAACCTCTCTTAAAAACTTCATAGCCTTTGAGTAGTTCTCGGTTATTATCGCATCGGAGTGTTTTGAACCGTATTTCTCTATAAAGGCTATAGCTTCATCTATGTCATCTACTACCTTCACCGCAAGTATAAGGTCTAAGAACTCCTCATAATAATCTTCTTCAGTTGCAAGCTTTGCATTCACGAAGGATAATCTCGGGTCATTTTTTATAATCTCAAGACTTTCTTCGTCGCACCTGAGTTCAACACCTGCCTTTCCGAGGTAGTATGCCATGCGCGGGAAGAACTCCTTAAGTATTTTCCTGTTTATCACGAGGTTTTCAACCGCATTACACACGGAAGGTCTTTGAACTTTTGCGTTGTAGACTATGTTATAGGCTTTATTGAGGTCTGCTTCATCGTCAACGTATATATTACATACCCCCTTGTAATGCTTAATTACCGGCACTTTTGCATGTTCAACGACCGCTTTTATTAAACTTTCCCCTCCCCTCGGAATGGCAACATCTATCTTGCCCTCCATCTTCAGGAGCTCCCACACAATTTCTCTTTCCGTTCTATCTATGAACTGAACAGCCTCCTCTGGAAATCCCGTTTCCCTGCAGGCTTCCTTTATGAGGGTAATAAGGGCTCTGTTTGAGTTTAACGCTTCCTTCCCGCCCCTTAAAATTACCGCATTTGAGGACTTCATACAGAGTGAACCTGCTTCTATCGTTACGTTCGGTCTTGATTCGTAAACTATGAATATAACCCCGAGGGGAACCCTCATTCTCCCTACCTTGAGTCCGTTGGGAAGATTCCACATCTTTATTATTTCCCCTACGGGGTCGGGAAGGTTTGCAACGTCTTTTAATACCTTTATCATTCCGTCTATTCTCTTGTCATTCAAAACAAGCCTATCTATTACAGCTGGTTTTAGCCCCATTTCCTTTGCTCTTTGTATGTCCTTCTCATTCTCCTCTTTTATGTAATCCCTGTTTTTATCTATAAGCTCCGCTATTTTAAGAAGGGTTCTGTTCTTTACCTCCGTCTTAAGGGAAGAAAGCTCCCTCAGAACGCTTCTTGCCCTTTCTACCTTTTCTTGTGCGTAGCTCAGAAGTTCTTGAGAAATCATAAAATTAAATTATATCGGCATGGAAAAAAAGTTCCTTGAAAACCTTTTAAAACTCGGAAGAATTCCCGGAGGCCTACTCTTTTACGGAAAAGAGGGAAGCGGGAAAACCTACACAGCCTTTGAGTTTACAAAGGGTGTTTTATGTCTAAAAGGTGAGGTGTGGGGATGCAACGAGTGCCCATCCTGCAAACACATAAACAACCTGAAAGATAAGTTTTTCAAAGGTGAGACCGAGAACCTCAAGGTTTACGAAGAAAAAGATGGAAAAAAGCAGTTTGTGTATTTGATGGGTGAACACCCGGACTTTATAATCGTAATTCCCCACGGGAACTACATAAAGATAGACCAGATAAGGAAAGCGAAGGAGTTTGCCTATATTAGACCCGCTCTTAGCGGAAGAAAGGTAATACTCATAGATGATGCCCACACTATGACAAATCAGTCATCAAATGCACTTCTTAAAGTTCTTGAAGAGCCCCCGGCTGATACGACCTTTATACTCACAACCTCAAGAAAAGCCGCAATACTGCCCACCATTTTATCAAGAACCTTTCAGGTTGAGTTTAAAGGATTTACAAAAGAGGAAGTTATGAGAATAGCAAACGTAAATGAGGAAATAGCGGAGCTCTCAGGAGGGAGCCTAAAGAAGGCCTTGCTCCTTAAGGAGAAGAAAAACTTAATAGATAAGGTAAAAAGATTCCTTGAGAATGAACCATACGAGGTTTATAAGATAGCAACGGAGTTTGAAAACTGGGAAACGGAGGAAAAAAGGCTCTTCCTTGACCTCCTTGAAACCTTTCTTATGAAAGAACCGAGCGAAGAGACAGCACCGATTCTTGATAAGATTAGGTTGATGAAGGAGGGAATTCCGAGAGGTATAAACGGAACCCTATGGCTTATTGAGGTATCCTCTTTAATGATTGCTTAGGGCTTTAATCTGCTTTAACTTAATCCTTAGGAGGTTTGAAAGTGGAATACTTGAAAATTAGATACATAGATACAAATAAGATAGGAACACTGGTAGGTGTTAACATTCCCCTCAAAAGGAATCAAAAGGTCGTCATAGATGACCCGGAAAAGGGTGAGGATATAGTTGAAGTTCTCGGATACTCAAAGGAACCCCCGAAGAACGACCTTACACCCAGCTTCGTAAGGGTCGCCACAAAAAAGGACATCATTCAATTTGAAAAAAATCTTAAAGAAAGCGAAAAGGCTTTTCAGATATGCAAGGAAAAGATAAAGGAGCACAACCTTGATATGCATCTCCTGAAAGCCTACATACCTCTAAACAGGAAAAAGGTTTTCTTTTACTACATAGCGGAACAGAGGGTTGATTTCAGGGCACTCGTGAGAAGTCTTGCGAAAATCTTCAAAAGAAGGATAGAGATGAGGCAAATCGGTGTAAGGGATGCGGTTCAGATGAAGGGATGGGTAGGGAGATGTATGAGGGAAACCTGTTGCTCAAGGTTTATGGAAAGCTTTGAATCTATATCCTTAAGAGACATAACGGAACAGAATCTACCCCTTTCCCCTTCAAAGTTTACGGGCCCTTGCGGAAGGTTGGTCTGTTGTATGGCCTTTGAAAGGGAAAACTACCTCGTTAAGTTCCTACTTCCCGAAGTGGGGACAAAGCTCTGTTTCAACAAGCAGGAAGTTATACTAAGGGAAATAGACCCCATAAGGGAGCTTGTGGTAATTGAGTATGAGGAGAGCGGAAAAAAGATAGAACTGGGTATAAGGGATATACTCCCCAAGGGATACGAGAAGGTTCTTGATTACTGCAGGTCTTGCGGAAGCTGTTGCAGGAGAGGCACTTACGAAGAGGCGACGGAACATGAAATTATCGGAAGTTCTACGGAGTGAGCTAAACACCCTTTTTCTATTTGAGCTTGAGGACTGCTACACAGTTGAATCCGTATTCTACAGAGGAGACACCCTTTGCGTATCAACGCAGGTAGGATGCGGCATAAAATGCCCCTTTTGTGCCTCGGGAAAAAACGGTCTCATAAGAAATCTGACCGCAGATGAGATATTCGGCCAGTATAAGCTTCTTAGGGAGAGTTATCCCATACGAAAAATAGCGATAGCGGGAATAGGTGAACCCCTTATGAACTGGAAAAACGTAAAGGAAGCTTTTTTCAGGTTCAAGAAAGAGGGACTTAAGGTGTCCTTCTACACTACGGGTTTTCCTACGAAACACCTTCGGGAGCTCATTCATCTCCCCCACTCGGGACTGACCATATCCCTTCATGCAACGGACGAGAAACTCAGGAAACTGCTTATTCCCCACGGGGGGAGTTTAAAGGAGCTAATAAGAACTTTGATGGAAGAGCTCCCCAAACTTTCAAAGAAAAAGAGAAGTAAGGTAAGCCTTGCTTATCTCCTTTTAAAGGGATTAAACGATTCGGAAGAAGCCCTGAGGGAACTGGCAAGAATTGCGAAAGAACTCGGCGTCGGTATAACGCTTCTTTATTACAATAAAACATTTGGGGATTTTGTGCCTGTATCACCCGAAGAGTATGAAAATGCGTTCCTTCTTCTCAGGTCCTACGGAATCAGAGTTACGCTTTCAACGCGATTCAGAAGGGATAAACTGGGAGGGTGCGGAACACTCGTTGTGAACAGGAACGTTAAAGGGTTATGAGTTCAAGGCTTATTTCGGAAAGGGGTTCCGCGACCCCGTTTTTCACTACAACGATATTTTCAAGTCTCACACCGAACTTACCCGGGAGGTATATTCCGGGCTCTATGGTGAAGACAAGACCTTCCTCTATGGGTGTTTTACTCTCATCCCCTTTGTAATAAACCCTCGGAAACTCGTGTATTTCAACACCGACACCGTGACCGGTTGAGTGTATAAAGAACTGACCGTATCCTTTTTTTTCTATGTATTCCCGTGCAGCTTTATCAACATCTCCCACCGTGTTACCCACCTTAGCCTTTTCAAGGGCACTCATATGAGCTCCTTTAACTATCTCGTAGACTTTTTTAAACTCTTCGCTCGGTTTTCCTATATAGAAGGTTCTCGTGAAATCCGTGCAGTATCCTTCCCAAAGTAAACCCATATCTATAAGCAACGGTGCATTTTCTTTTATTCTTTTCCTTGAAGTTTCCCAGTGGGGTATAGCGGAATGCTCCCCGCTTGCAACAATAGCGGGAAAGCTCTCTCCCTCTCCTCCGAGTTCAAATATTTTCCCTACTATAAATCCCCTAACCTCAAGTTCACTCATACCCGGTTTTACAAACTCAAGGAGTTCCTTATAAATCCTGTCGCTTTTTTTCACTCCCTCCTTCATTATCTTTATTTCTTCCTCTGTCTTTATCGCCCTTACTTTCTTGAGAAATCCCGAAAATCCTACCCATCTTATATACTTTGACCTTAGGTTTTTCTTAAATGTGCAGCTCACCCTGTCTTCTTCAAACCCGACGTATTTTAATTCCCTTTCCCTTAAAAATTTCTTTATGAACTTAAAGGGATTTCCCTTTATAAGATGGACGTTCCAATCCTTTAGCTCTTCTTTAGCTCTCTCGTAATACCTCGCATCGGTAAGGAGATGTTTCTCTTCGTGCGTTAGAATTACATACGCGTGGGTTGAGTGAAAACGGGAAAGATAAAAAACATTGGGTTGAGAAGAAAACATAAAAGCGTCCAACCCTTTTTCCTTTATTAAACTCTGAACTTCTTTCACCTTCATCTCAAAACTCCGCAACCTCAAGGATGTGTTCCCAGAACTGGGGATAAGATACAGCAACACACTCGGGATGGTCTATGACCAACTCATCTTCTATCACAAGCCCGGCTATAGCAAAAGCCATCGCTATTCTGTGGTCTCCGTGGGTTTCTATCCTTGCACCTCTTACATTTTTACTTCCCTCAATTATAAAACCGTCCTCAAGCTCTTCAACCTTTACCCCCATCTTTCTCAGGTTGTTGACTACCGCCTTTATCCTGTCGCTTTCCTTGTATCTCAGCTCCTTTGCCCCCCTTACTTCGGAAACACCTTCCGCAAAGGCCATAAGAACCGCAAGTATGGGAATTTCGTCTATGAGGGATGGAACATCATCGGGGGTTACCTTTATCCCTTTCAGGCTTTCCGACGGCTTTACGAGAAGGTCACCTATAGGCTCGTTTGATAACTCCCTGTAGTTGATAACTTCAAAGTTCCCGCCCATTTCTTTAAGTTTTCTGTAAAAACCGTCCCTCGTCGGGTTTAGTAAAACATCTTTCAGAAGGATTTCACCCTCGGGTGCAAGGGTTGCAAGTGCGGCAAAATAGGCCGCGGAAGATGGGTCTGCGGGACAGTAAATCTCGGTTCCCTTAAGCTCCTGACCTCCTTTTACTTTTACTATATGTCCCCTTTCCTCAGGAACGGTTATTATCTCAGCTCCGAAAAGCTTCAGCATTCTCTCCGTGTGGTCTCTTGAAAGATACGGCTCAACAACTTCCGTTATTCCCTCTGCCCTCAAGCCCGCAAGGAGAAGGGAACTCTTCACCTGAGCGGAAGAACGTTTATTGAAAAAGGATATACCTCTCAATTTTCCGCCTCTCACCGAAACGGGAAGCCTGTTCCCCTCTTCCCTTCCGTCTATGCTCGCCCCCATCTCCCTTAGAGGTTCAACAACCCTAAGCATAGGTCTATTCCTCAGGCTCTCGTCCCCGGTAAGAACGCTAAAGAAGGGTTGGGTTGATAACACCCCGAGCATTATTCTTGCGGTTGTTCCCGAGTTTTTAGCATCAAGAACGTTTTCCGGTTCCTTAAAAAGGTAATTCCTTCCTTTTATGAGCACTTCCTTTTCCCTTTCCTCGGTTTCGGTTCCGAGCATCTTCAGTATATCAAGGGTCGCCTTAGTATCCTCGGAAATGAGAGGATTTATAACCCTTGTCTCACCGCTTGCAAGGGAGCCGAGAATGAAAGCCCTGTGGGTTATTGACTTATCGGAGGGAACCCTCAGTTCCCCTTTTACCCTCTTTATTTTTTCAACCTTTTTCATAGTTAAAATTTTAAAGGTTCATTCAATGTATAACGAAAGGTAAGGAATTCCGAAACGTTTCCTCAGTTCGTCTTTAACAAGCTCCTTAAAAAGCTCTTCATCCTCCTCCTTCACTTCCCTGAGCTTATGGAAAATTTTTCTTTTTTCCTCTTTTTCAAGGGAATCCCAAAGACTTTGGAAGATTTTTCTTTCTATCTCTTTAAGTATTCTTTCCGCTTCCTCTTCACTTTCCGGCTCGGGAATTTCGGATATATTTATGAAACCTTCTACAAAACGTAGCTTTTCGTTGAACTTCTCTAACCAATCAAACCTTACCTTTTCCTTTCTCTTTTTCAACTTGTAGAGTTCCAAAACCTTCTTTATACATCTGTATAAGGGATATCTTTTCCTCCTTAGCGGGTTTACTTCTTTCAGACATTCTTCAATGCCTTCTTCAATTACCTCCTCGGGAATGCCGTAATCTTCGCGAAGAGTTCTTATCACCTTCTCATCCTTTGGTGATAGGAAGTGAACGCCTTTCAAACGTTTTAATGTGTCAAGAGCTCCCATCAGGATTTTTCTTTAAGGAGCTTTTTATATTTCTCAAGTGCCATCCTCCTCCTCCATCCCTTCAGCCTATCTACGAAGGTTATACCCTTCAGGTGGTCAAGCTCGTGCTGGAAAACTATTGCGGGAAAACCTTCAAGCGTAAGCTCAACGGGCTCCCCGTGTTCGTTAAGCGCTTTTATCTTAACCTTTTCATACCTCTCAACATCAACACTAAGTCCAGGAAAGGAAAGACATCCTTCCTTATACTTTATCTTTCCCTCACCGCTTTCAATCTCAGGATTTATCAAAACGAGCTTTATCGGAGGAGCGTCCTCCTTAGGAGAGGTGTCTATAACCATAACGCTTAGGGGAACACCGATTTGGTTGGCGGCAAGTCCCACGCCCTCTGCGTTATACATCGTATCAAACATATCCCTTATGAGTTCCTTTACCTCTTTATCTATTACATCAATCTTTTGGGTGGGTTTTTTCAGTATCTCGTTCGGGTATATAACGATATCCCTTACCATTCTTATTAAATATATGCTATGAGGTTTGAGGACTTCAAAAGATTGCTTACGGAAGTTGAAGAGCTGGGAGAGGGCTGGAGGGGAAAGGTTTATAAAGCTATATACAACGGGAAGAGGGTCACGGTAAAGGTGGCAAAATCTCCCGAAAAGATAAAAGCCATTCAGAAGGAGGCTGATATTCTTGAAAAACTAAAAGGCTTTGAGGGCTTTCCCCAGATTATTACAAAAGGTGAGGATTTCTTTCTTTACGAGTTCATAGAGGGAAAACCTTACGGAAAGCTTAAATTAAACGAAGAGGAGAAGAAGCGTATCTTAAGAGAAGTCCTGGAAAAAGCTTATACACTTGATAAGTTAGGAATAAACAGGGACGAGTTCAGCGATATAAGGAAAAACGTGCTCGTAGACGAAAAGGGAAAAGTTTACGTGATAGACTTTGATAGGGGAACATTCAAAAAAAATCCCTCAAACGTGAGACAATTTCTCCAGATACTGAGAAGAGAAGGCTTTATATCCCGTGAGGAAGCCATAGAGCTCGGAAAGAGATATAAGGAAAATCCCGATGAAGTAATTCAAGAGATAAGGAAACTTCTCACTTAATACCCGTGCTTCCGAAACCTCCCTCTCCCCTCTCGGTCGGAGAAACTTCTTCAACTTCAACAACATCAACCCTTTGAACGGGGGCTATGACGAGCTGAGCTATCCTTTCACCTCTCTCTATCACCACCTCTTCGCTTCCGAGGTTTATAAGAATTACTTTCACCTCTCCCCTGTAGTCCGCATCTATTGTGCCCGGAGCGTTCAGAACGGTAAGACCTTTCTTAAGAGCCAAACCGCTTCTCGGTCTTACTTGTCCTTCAAAACCCTCCGGTATCTCAATAATGAGCCCCGTGGGTATAACAACCCTTTCAAAAGGCTTTATCTTTACGGGTTTATCTATTGCTGCCCTGAGGTCAAGCCCCGAGGAGTGCGGAGTTGCATACGAAGGAAGGGGAAGGTCTCTCGCGTGAGGAAGTTTTTTTACTTTAAGTAAAACCCTGTTCATATTTCTGTAAAGCGCGGTCTTCCCTGCTCGTCCAAGTCAAGAACCCTAACCTTTACCTCCTGACCCACCTTGTAACGTTGTCTCGCATCCCTTACCTTTTCCTTCATCTTTGAAACGTGAAGAAGTCCGGTTTTTCCGGGAGCGTATTCTATGAAAGCTCCGTAAGGTTCTACTCTCACAACCTTTCCTTTAACCACCTGATTGGGCTTTAAGGTCTCACACTTTTCTCCGTCCTCAATACCTATAGTTGTAAACCTTGGTCTTCCGAGTTCGTCCAGGTCAAGAACCTTAACCTTTATCTGCTCGCCGACCTTATACCTTTCCGTTGCACTTTTGACGGGTTCTGCCATCTTTGATACATGGAGAAGGCCTATCTTACCCGGCCACAGCTCCACGAATACCCCGTAAGGTTCTACCCTCGTTATTGTTCCCTCGTAAACCGCTCCGACTTCTACCTCCCTTACTATGTCCTCTACCATCTTTTTAGCTTTATCAAGGTCTCCCTCAGGGTATACAAAGAGGTAAACTTTACCCTGCTCTCCTACCCATACCTTAACACCCGTCTCATCGTAAATCTTCTTAACCGTTGAACCGCCGGGTCCTATTATCAGGGGAGCTTTTTCTTCCGGAACCGTGATTACTTCAACCCTCGGTGTGTAGGGATTCGGCTCCTTTCTCGGTTCGGGTATGGCTTCATACATCTTCTCAAGTATGTATAACCTTCCCTCCCTTGCCTGCAGAAGGGCATCAAGCATTATCTCCTTCGTTATTCCCTTTACCTTTATATCCATTTGAACCGAAGTTATTCCGTCCCTTGTTCCCGCAACCTTAAAGTCCATATCCCCGAGGTGGTCCTCATCTCCCAAGATATCCGAAAGTATTACGTATCTATCCTTTTCAAGGATTAAGCCCATCGCTATTCCGGCTACGTGCTTGTTGTCCTTTACGGGAACCCCTGCATCAAATAATGCCAAAGATGCACCGCATACGGTTGCCATTGAAGTTGAACCGTTTGACTCAAGAATATCCGAAACCACACGAATTATAAAGGGATACTCATCTTCCGGTGGAAGCAATGGCTCTATGGCTCTTTCCGCAAGGGCACCGTGTCCTATTTCCCTTCTTCTCGGCGGGCCCCAAGGTTTTGCTTCACCTACCGAGAAGGGGGGCATACTGTAGTGAAGCATAAATCTCTTAAAAACCTCCCCTTCCGATATGGTTTCAATTATTAAGGCTTCATCGGGCGTTCCCAGCGTTACCGTTACGTAAGCCTGGGTCTGGCCGCGGGTAAATATTGCATTTCCGTGAGGTCTTTCAAAAGGATGAACCTCTATCCATATAGGTCTTATCTCATCGGGCTTCCTTCCGTCTATTCTTACGCCTTCTCTCAGGATTTTCTCTCTCATTAACCTGCTTTCAAGCTTTTTGTAGAAATACTTAACGTTAAACTGAAGGTCCTCGGGAATCTGATGAACCTCTATAAATTCCTCAACAATCTTATCAAGGGTGTCATATCTCTCCTTTTTGTCTCTTATCTTAAAGGCTTCAAGAATCTTCGGAGTGCACTCTTCTTCAAGGGCTTTTAGTATATCCTCGGGAAGTTCAAGCTTCTCGTATTCAAACTTCGGTTTTCCTACCTTTTCCCTCAATCTCTCTTGAGCCTCTATTACTTCCTTTATCGCATCAAGACCGAAAAATAGGGCTTCCGCCAAAACCTCTTCGGGAATCTCTTTTCCTCCCCCTTCAACCATTACTATCGCATCTTTCGTTCCCGCCATTACTATTTCAAGGTCCGCCTCTTTTCTCTGCTCGTAGGTCGGATTAGCAACAAACTCGCCGTTTATTCTACATACCCTTACACCTGCAATGGGGCCCTCAAAGGGTATCCTTGATATATGAAGAGCGGCAGAAGCACCCGTTATAGCAAGAACATCGGGGTCATACTTGTCGTCCGCAGAAAGGGTAAGAGCCGTTATTATTACATCGTGAAAGAACCCTTCGGGGAAAAGGGGTCTTATCGGTCTATCTATTACACGGGAGACCAGAATTTCCCTATCCGTGGGTTTTCCCTCTCTTTTTGAAAAACCTCCGGGTATTCTCCCGTATGCGGAGGCTCTTTCCCTGTAATCAACTGCCAGGGGTGTAAAATCAACTTCAGTGTTCTTCTCTTCCGACATAACGGCGGTAACGAGAACCGCCGTTCCGCCTTGTTTTACAACTACGGAACCGTCCGTAAGTTTAGCGTAATGCCCGGTCTCAATAATAATCGGTTCTTCTGAATTTCCTATCCGTGCTCTTTCCTCCACCTTCATCTTTACTTAACCTTCAAGTTGAGCTTCTGAATAACCTCCAGGTATTTTGCATAATCCTTTTCCCTCAAGTATTCAAGAAGTTTTCTCCTTTTGTTAACCATTCCGATAAGTCCCCTCCTTGAGTGTATATCCTTCTTGTGTTTTTTCAGATGTTCCGTTAACCTGTTTATCCTCTCGGTAAGGATTGCAATCTGAACCTCGGGAGAACCCGTGTCATTTTCATGTCTCTGGTATTCCCTTATGAGGTTCCATTTGACATCTTTCGGCAAAACCATTTTTTCCCTTACCTCCGTTAAAGTATTTAAGGCAATAAAATATTTTAATACAAATTCTCTTCTTGAATTCCTATCTCGTATCCGATAAATTTTAATAATTAGCCGGCGTAGCTCAGCGGTAGAGCGCGGGCTTCGTAAGCCTGAGGTCGTGGGTTCGAATCCCACCGCCGGCTTTTTCCTATGATTGGAAGGCTATATATAAAAAACTTCTTTCTTATAAGAGAAGCGGAAATCATATTCGGGGAAGGTCTAAACGTTATAACGGGAGAAACGGGGACGGGAAAATCCATGACTATATCAGCCCTTTCCTTTCTCATGGGAGCTCCCGGAAACTATCCCGAGGGTGCCGCGGTAGAGGTAGAACTTCTCGGAGATGAAGAGATAATCCTCAGGAGAGAAATAAAAAAAGGAAGAAGCAGATACTTTTTAAACGGAAGAGGAACAACCAAGAACGTTGTATCTCAAATATTGAAGAACAGAATATCCATACAAGGACAAAACGAGTTTATAAACCTTCTTAAAACCGATTTTCTGAGGAAGGTTCTTGACACATATGCAAATATAGACATAAAGGAGCTTGAGAATAGTTATTTTCTCTGGAAAAAAAAGGAAAAAGAGCTTGAAGAATTTTTGAAAAAGAGAGAAGAACTTATAAAGGACAGGGATTACCTTGAGTTTAGGATAAAAGAGCTTGAGGACGTAGGGGTAAATCCGAAAGAGTATGAGGAACTTAAAGAAAAAGAGAGGAAAATAAAAGCATTTCAGAAAGTAGCGGAAGCCCTTTCAAAAAGTATAGGTATACTTTACGAAGGAGAATACTCCGTTTATACAAGTCTGGGACAAGTTGCGAAAGAACTATCAAGGATTTCCGATATATCCGAAGACTTCCAAAGATTGGAGGAAAGAATAAGACAGATGACCGAAGAGGTTTATGAAATTTATACCGCTTTAATTGATAAATTTCCGAATTTTGACCAATCGGAACTTGAACTTATCAATGAAAAACTCTACAAAATTCAAAGACTTGAAGAAAAATACAGGAAACCCTTTACGCAGATATATAAAGAAGTTGAAAGAATGAAGGAAGAACTCCGAGATACAAATCTTGAATCTATTGAAGAAACGTTAAAAAAAGAAACAGAAGTCCTAAGGGAAAGATACTTCAGGATAGCACAAAATGTATCAAGAATAAGAAAAGAAAAGGCTAAAGAGCTTGAAAGAAAACTTGAAAAAATACTGAGAGAGCTAAACCTGAAGGAAGCCAAGCTTAAATTTTCCATAGAGAAAACAGTTCCCTCAAGACACGGCACGGATAAAGTTGAGCTTCTTTTTTCCTCTTACGGAAAAGATTTAAAACCCATTAGGGAAATAGCATCGGGAGGAGAACTTTCAAGATTATTTCTTGCGCTTTCAACCGTTCTCCCCGCAAGCGAAACTTACGTATTTGACGAAATAGATACGGGGATAAGCGGTGAAACCTCCGTAAAAGTTGCTAAATTTCTGAAAGAATTATCTAAAAAAATGCAAATTATAGTGATAACTCACTCAGCTCCCTTATGTGCAGCAGGAGACCATAACTATAGAACCGAGAAGAAAGTTGTTAACGGAATTGCGGAAATAGAAATAAGAGAGTTAAACGAGAAAGAAAAAATAGAGGAAGTCGCTCGGCTCATAGGAATAAAAAACGAAAAAACAATAGAAGGTGCAAAGGAACTTTTAAAGCTTTTTAAAGGAAATGAGATAAATTACTTAAGATGGGAAAAGGTGAAAAAATAATCCCCATAGCGGAAAACAAGGAGGCAAAACAAAAGTATGAAATCCTTGAAACCTACGAAGCGGGTATAGTCCTTAAAGGTTCCGAGGTAAAATCCCTAAGGAATAAAGGAACCGTATCCTTCAAAGACAGCTTCGTGAGAGTAGAACAGGGAGAAGCTTGGCTTTATAACCTTTACATAGCCCCCTACAAACATGCAACTATAGAAAACCACGACCCCCTAAGGAAAAGAAAACTTCTCCTCCATAAGAGGGAAATCCTCAGGCTTGCGGGAAAAGTTCAGGAAAAAGGGCTTACGATAATTCCCCTAAAGCTCTATTGGAAAAACAACAAGGTTAAGGTTCTAATAGCCCTTGCAAAAGGTAAGAAGCTTCACGACAGAAGAAGAGAGCTGAAAGAAAAGGCTATAAAAAGGGAACTTGAAAGGGAGTTCAAAGGTAAAATACACCTTTAATGATGAAAAAAATAGAGCAGATATTTGAAAACTTCCTCTGGCACTCAAGACTTTTAGTCCTCATAGCTGTTTTGGCTTCTCTTGTAGCATCCTTCTTATTATTTTTGGCGGGAATATACGAAATCTTTTACCCCGTTTATAAACTCATAAAAACTGGAGATATTGTGGTATTCCAGAAAAAAATTCTCGGCTCCGTTATAGCATCCCTTGACCTATTCCTTATAGCAACGTTCCTTATAATTTTTGCTCTCGGAATATACGAACTCTTCATCTCAAAAATAGACCCCGCGGAAAGGGATGAGAGAAGCTCCCGAATACTCATAGTGAGAAATCTTGAAGATTTAAAAACAAAGCTCGGGAAAATCATAGTTATGGTTCTTTCCGTTTACTTCTTCAAACAAACATTAAATTACGAGTTTAAGAACTCCATAGATTTCCTGTTTATCGGAATAGGATTGGTTGGAATAGCGATAGCCCTTTACCTTTCCCACAAAGAATCTCACGAAAACAAAACCTATCACTGATAGCCCCTTGACAAAGTGGGTAATGGGGAATAGAATGAGGGAATACA
>CAYRMG010000031.1:0-13811 GCA_964425585.1 uncultured Aquifex sp.
AAAGAAACGAGTCCTTCATAATTTGTACTGGTAAAAATAAACCTTCATGGTTTCCGCAGTATACAAAAGCTGTTCATGATTCTGAATTCCAACAATCTTTTAAAGCCTGAGGAAGGAAAGTATAAAACTTCTCACAAAATCCACCCATCCTTTTTTATACAGGTTCTTATAGTTTTCCCTTCCCTTTAGGAGTTCCATATACTTTTCAAGGGATTTCCCCGCTCCCATGCGGTAGGCTACTTTTTGAAATCCGTATGCAAGCCTTGCTATCTTCCCGGCGTATATAAACTCGGAAAGTAAATCCTCAACTTTTTTTTCGTAATTCCGTGTAGGGTTTTCGGGATTTTCTAATATAGCCTTTCCAGCTTTTAGGCCGCTTAAGTATGCGTAATAAATTCCTTCTCCAAGAAGAGGGTCAACAAAGTTTCCGGCATCTCCCAGAAGTAAAATCCTACCCTTCCCGAGATGTAAGTCTCCTTTACTTTCCGTGAAGGGAATAAACCACCCCTTCGGTTTGTAAACCTTCCTGATTTTTACATTTTCTTGCTTCTTTACGTATTCCTCAAGAACTTTATTCAGGTTTTCTTTTCCCGTTGATGCTACGCCTATATTGATTAAATCTCCCTTAGGGAAAATCCACAGGTATCCCCTTTTCACAACACCTATCTCTATTATTACCGATTCTTTGTCCATATCTCCTTCCGCTAAAAGCTCAACGGAACGGTAAAATTTCTCTTTCTCATATCCGAGAATTTTTGATACTTTGCTGTAAAAACCGTCCGCTCCCAGAAGAAAGTCCGTTTCAACTTTTCCCTTAGATGTATGGATTAATATCTTCCCCTTTTCTTGAAAGAATCCAAAAAACTCCACCCCTTCCCACAACTCAGCTCCCGAAGATAACGCTTTCTGGGTAAGGTAAAGGTCAAAATCAGCCCTATCTATTATGTAAGCTACCTCTTTCTTTTCTTTAAGAACCGATTCCTCTCCCCTGAAACCCAAAACGCCTCTGTTTATTACGTTCAGAACCTTTTTTTTGAAGTCAGGGGGTAGATATTTGGAAAACCTTGAAGAAAGAGCTCCACCGCACAGCTTGAACCTGGGGAGTTTCTTCTTCTCAATTATTAAAACCTTTAGTCCATTTTCCGCGAGATATCTTCCGCAGGAAGCTCCTGCAGGCCCGCTTCCTACTATTACCGCATCATACTTGCTCATTCCAGAGCTTTTCCATTATCTGCGTTTCTTTATCTTCCTCAAACTCAAGCTTGGGGATAACCTTTACCCTGAATCTCTTTATCTTTTCCGTTATGTTCCTTTTATGCTCCTCAAGGAAGGTTTTAACCTTATCTGCGTTTTCTTCTGGAAGAACCGTAAAAAACACTTTTGCCCTGCTTCCGTCTTTTGTAAGCTCAACCCTTGTTATACTCACAATACCTATATCGGGAGGAGCGTTCTCAACAACGTATTTAGCGACCACTTCTTTTATCTGTTCACTCAGCCTTTCCCTCTTCTTGCTCATTTTCTACTTTCTCCAATATATCTTCGTATTTCTTATACTCTTCGCTCTTGAGAATATCCGTTATAAACTCGTCAATTTCCTTCTTTTCAAGCATAGCCCCCGCAAGCAGTCTTCCGGTATATTTGTTATCCTTTATTTCCCAGAACATAAAAAACTCGGGAAACTTCTGCTTTATTTTTCTGTAGGCGTATCCGTATTTACTGTCCTTTAAGGGATTTTGTTCTATGAAGAAGTGATTTTTATTGAGCTCAATTACGTGTAGTATAGCCCCCCTTCTTGTTCTTACAAGCTTAAGTTTGAAGTTCCACTCCTTTAATGTTTCCATATATTTATTTTAGCCCAAAGCTAATTAAATTTAATCTTCTGATGAAGATAGCGGTCGGAATGAGCGGTGGCGTTGATAGTAGTGTCACCGCACTTCTTTTAAAGGAAGCAGGATATGAAGTAATAGGTGTGACACTGAGATTTCATACCTTGGAAGCTTGTGAGGTAAACGAAACCCATAACGTATGCTGTTCTCCGAAGGACGTTCAGGATGCCTCAAAAGTGGCTAAAAGGCTCGGAATTCCTCATATGGTGTTTAGCTGGGAGAAAATATTCAAATCCAAAGTGATAGACTACTTTGTTGAGGAGTATCTGAAAGGAAGAACCCCAAATCCCTGCGCTATCTGCAACAGGGATGTAAAGACGGGATTTTTTGCAAGGTATCTTAGGAATGTTGCGGATATAGACAAGCTTGCTACGGGACATTATGCAAAAATTGAAAGGGACAACGAATTCGGAAATGTAATAAAAAGACCGAAGGACAGAAAAAGGGACCAGACTTACTTTCTTTCCCTCGTGAAGAAGGAGGATTTAGAGCTTTTACTCTTCCCCTTGGGGGATTTCACGAAGGATGAAGTGAGGAAGATAGCGGAAAAATACGGACTTGAAGTTGCTAAAAAGAGGGATTCCCAGGAAGTATGTTTCCTTATGGGAAAATCTCCCGGCGAGTATATGGAGGAGGTTATCGGAAAGAGGGAAGGTTTTATAAAACATGTTTCGGGAAAAATATTAGGTAAGCATGAAGGCATATACAGATTTACGATAGGTCAAAGAAGAGGTCTCGGTATATCCTACGGAAAACCCCTTTACGTTATTGATATTCAACCCGAAACCAATACAATTGTGGTGGGTGAAGAAAAATACCTTTACAACGACAAGCTTCTCGTGAGAAATATAAACTTTCACGTTCCTATGGAGAGGTGGAAAAACGTTTCCGCTCAAATAAGGTATAGACAAAACCCCGTTCCCGTTGAAGAAATAACAAGAACCGATGAAGGGTTCGTTGTGAAGTTCAAGGAAGATGTAAGGGGCATTACTCCGGGGCAGGTTATAGCCTTCTACAGCGGTGATACGCTACTCGGGGGAGGTATTATAGAAAAAGCTCTTTAGAGCTTCGTAAACTTTCACCACGGGAAGACCCATTACCGTGTAAAAATTCCCGTGAATTTTTTCAACGATTGTAGCTCCGAACCCTTGAACCCCGTAAGCTCCCGCTTTATCAAGGGGCTCCCCGCTTCTGACATAATCCTCTATTTCTTTGTCTGTTAAATTTCTAAACTTGACGCGTGCGATATCGTGGAATGTAAGCTTTCTTTTTTTTGATATTATTGAAACCGCGGTAACGACATTGTGCCATTTGCCCGAAAGTCTCTTCAGTATTCTTTTCGCATCTTCTTCGTCCTTCGGTTTTCCTATAATCTCATTTCCGAGGTATACAAGTGTATCCGCACCGATTACAACCGCATCTTTATACATCTTCCAAACGGATAGAGCTTTTTCTCTGGACAGTTTTCTCGCGGTAATGATAGGTTTTCCTTCAATCGGAATTTCCTTTATCTTTGCGGGAATTACATCAAAATCCAATCCGAGAAGAGAAAGAATCTCAATACGGCGGGGAGAGGATGAGGCAAGTATCAGCTTCATTATTCGGGCTTTTTAAACACAAGCGTTGCGTTTGTTCCTCCGAATCCGAAGGCATTTGATAGGGCAACCCTAACGGGATACTCAATAGCCTTGTTGGGGACGTAATCTAAATCACACTCGGGGTCAGGATTCTCAAGGTTTATCGTTGGGGGTATAACACCCGTTTCTATGGTTTTTACCGTGGCAACCGCTTCAACCGCCGCCGCGGCTCCGAGAAGGTGCCCTATCATGGATTTATTTGAGGATATCTTTAGCTTGTATGCATGTTCTCCAAAGAGCTGTTTTATGGCCATCGTCTCTGTTTTGTCGTTTAGGGGAGTTGATGTTCCGTGAGCGTTTATGTAATCAACCTCTTCGGGTTTTATTCCTGCATCTTCCAGGGCGAGCTTCATACATTGGTAAGCTCCTTCTCCGCATTCGTGGGGAGAGGTTATATGATAAGCGTCATCGGTGGCTCCGTAACCGATAAGCTCCGCGTATATCTTTGCTCCCCTTTTTTTTGCCCTTTCGTATTCTTCAAGAATTAGGATTCCCGCACCCTCTCCCATAACAAAGCCGTCCCTGTCCCTATCAAAGGGTCTTGAAGCCTTTTGGGGTTCATCGTTTCTCGTTGATAGTGCTTTCATTGATGCAAAGCCGGCAACCCCCAAGGGTGTTATTGCGGCTTCCGTTCCTCCCGCTATTGCAACATCTATATCCCCTTTCTGTATAAGTCTGAAGGCGTCTCCTATTGCATGGTTTCCCGTTGCACAAGCGGAGGTAACGCAGTAATTGGGGCCCTTAAAACCCCACCTTATGGCGACCAATCCCGAAGCCATATTGGAAATTCCGTAGGGGATGAAGAAAGGGGATACCCTTCTCGCGCCCTTTTCCTTAAGAATAAGAGTCTGGTCTTCTATGTCCTTCAGTCCGCCTATGCCCGTTCCTATAATAACACCTACCCTATAGGGGTCGTATTCGCTTTCAAGGAGACCACTATCCTCAAGGGCTTCCTTTACGGCCGCCACGGCAAACTGGATAAAGCGGGATGTCTTTCTTGCCTCTTTTTTGTCCATAAATTCTTCGGGATTAAAGTCCTTTACCTCCGCTGCTATCTTAACGGGTATTCCGTAATCATCGGGGTTAAAGCTCTTTATGTAATCTACGCCGCTCACTCCGTTGACGAGATTTTCCCAAAACTTTTT
This sequence comes from uncultured Aquifex sp., assembly GCA_964425585.1. Lineage (GTDB taxonomy): Bacteria > Aquificota > Aquificia > Aquificales > Aquificaceae > Aquifex. The sequence goes on from CAYRMG010000031.1 coordinate 4,669, forward strand.
AACACCGGTTCCGATGGGCGTTACCGCACCTATACCCGTTATAACGACCCTTCTCTTCATCCTCCTACCTTTTCTTTGAGGTAATTAATTACGTCCCCGACCGTTTGTATCTTTTCCGCATCTTCGTCGGGTATCTCAATACCGAACTCTTCCTCAAAGGCCATAATGAGCTCAACAACGTCAAGTGAGTCAGCTCCGAGGTCTTCAACAAACTTAGCCTCGGGTGTTATTTTTTCCTTCTCAACCCCGAGCTGTTCCGCAATAATTTCTTTAACCCTCTCTTCCAAGCTCATACCTTACCTCCTTTAAAACATTCCGCCGTTAACATGTATAGTTTCACCCGTTATATAACTTGCCAAATCCGAGCATAAAAATAAAACAACGTTTGCAACTTCCTCGGGACTTCCAAATCTCCCGAGGGGAATCTGTTCCTTATACCTTTCCCTTATATCCTCCGATAGAGCAGCGGTCATATCCGTTTCTATAAAGCCCGGGGCTATTGCGTTAACGAGAATGTTTCTCGGTGCGAGTTCCTTCGCAAGGGATTTCGTAAAACCTATTAGACCCGCCTTAGTTGAAGCGTAATTAGTCTGTCCTGCGTTTCCTATAAATCCGACAACCGAGGAGATGTTAATAATCCTTCCCCACCTTTGTTTTAACATCTTTTTTATAGCTTGTTGTGTGACAAGGAAAGCACCCGTTAGGTTTGTTCTTATCACCTCTTCCCAATCATTTAAGGTCATTCTCATAAAGAGTTTATCCCTTGTTATACCTGCGTTGTTCACGAGTATATCAACACCGCCGAAGGCTTTATTTATCTCATCAAAGGCCTTCTTCACGCTTTCGGGATTTCCCACATCCATGGAAATACCGAGCGTTTCAACGGAGAACTTTTCTTTTATTTCCTTTGCAACTTCGTCCGCTCTGTTTTTATCCCTTCCCGTTATAATTACGGTGCTTCCCGCGGATGCGAGCTTTTCCGCTATTGCCCTTCCTATGCCCCGTGTTGAACCCGTTATAAGAGAAACCTTACCGCTCAGGTCTATTTCCATTATGGCTTCATAATTATAGCAAAAACTTAACAGTGACGCTATAATTTTTATAAAAATGGCCTTTTTACTTGCTTTTCTTTTATTCCTTGTATCCTGTTCAACCAAAGCGGAAAAGAAACATAAATATATATATACTTTTCCGAAAAACTACGAAGCTCCTAAACCTTCAAGGGGAAGCCTCTACAGAGCGCCCTCGGATGCTTACCTTTACGGCTCGGTAAGGGCTTCTCAGGTGGGTGATGTGATATACGTTCGCGTAATAGAAAGCGTAAACGCCATAGAGCAGGTATCTTCAAATATAGGCAGGAGTTCTTCCTTTTCAAACGCAATAACCTCATTTTTCGGGATTCATCCCGCCACCCTGAAGAACCTTGGAGCGGGGGGAAAAGCTTCCCTTTCCTCAAAGGCTGGAAGTAAGTATCAACAGAGCGGTATTCTTACAACAACACTCGCGGGAAGGGTCATAAAAGTTTTCCCGAACGGAACTATGCTGATAGAGGCCAAGAAGTATATTGAGGTAAACGGTGCCAAAAGGGAGTTCGTTCTGAGGGGAATAATCAGACCCGAAGACATAGATTCCTCAAATACCGTGACGAGCGACAAGATAGCGGATATGGAGATTTTCTTTGAAGGAAAGGGATATCTGGTGAGCGGAGGGGAACCGGGATGGTTGGCAAAAATCTTTTCGTTAATCTTTCCCTTTTAGTTTTTCTTATTTCCTTTACCTTCGGTGTGAGGATAAAGGATATAGCGAGCATAGAAGGAAACAGGTATAACTACCTCATAGGATACGGTCTCGTTGTGGGATTAAAAGGAACGGGTGACGGAAAGGCTACCCAGTTCACCGTTCAAAGCCTGGCAAACATGCTCAGAAGGATGGGTATACCCGTTGACCCGAGAAGAATTACCGTGAAGAACGTGGCCGCCGTAATGGTAACCGCAAAAGTTCCCCCCTATGCAAAGGCGGGTATGCGCTTTGACGTTGAGGTTTCTTCAATAGGCGATGCGAAAAGCCTTGAAGGGGGAACACTCCTTATGACTCCTTTGAGGGGACCCGACGGCAAAATATACGCCATAGCTCAAGGGCAGGTAATAGTGGGGGGATATGAAGCAAGAGGCAGGGGTGCAACGCAGGTAAAGAACGTTCCCACCGTCGGAAGAATTCCCAACGGGGCGATACTTGAAAGGGATTTACCCTTTTCCTTTGACTTTAAAGAGGTAAACGTATACCTTGATGAGCCCGATTTCACAACGGCGAAGAACATTCAGGATGCCATTAATAACTTCTTCGGGGAAAAATTGGCAACAGCCGTTGACAGTGCAACGGTAAGGGTAAATATACCAGAGGGTGTAAATCCGGTGGATTTTATAGCTCAACTTGAGAATATAGAAGTGAAAACTTCAAGCGTTGCAAGGGTTATAATAGACGGTCGCTCGGGAATTGTTTTACTCGGCGGAAACGTTACCATAGAGCCCGTTGCGGTTGCTATAGGTTCCCTCGTTGTTAAGATAACCGAAAAACCGATTGTCTCCCAACCGCCTCCTCTATCTCCCGGAGAGACAAAGGTTCTTCCGAGAACCCAAATAGAGGTAAAAGAGGAACAGAAAAGACTTGTTCAAATAAAGGGAGCGACCGTTTCGGAGCTTGTAAACGCTCTGAACAGAATAGGGGCAACGCCGAGAGAAATAATCCAGATACTCCAGGCGATAAAAGCAGCGGGAGCACTAAAGGCTAAGCTTGAAGTCCTTTGAAGAGAAATGTAAGAAGGGTTTTTTGGGTGTGTAACCTGTTTTCCGCTTGGGTAAATATAAAATCGGCATATCTCTCAAAAACCTCTTCCGTTATCTCTTGGCCTTTCTTTGCGGGAAGACAGTGCATAACCTTTACATCGTTTTTTGCTCTTGAGAGAAGCTTTTCATTTACCTGAAAAGGTCTGAAAACATCAAGGTTTTTACCCTCTTCCCCCATACTTACCCAAACATCGGTATAAACTACATCCGCATCCTCTACCGCTTCGGATGGGTCATTAGTAAGCTCTATTCTCCCCCCCGTATCCTTTGAAAACTCAAGGGCTCTTTTGTAGTAATAACTGCTGGGTTCGTGTCCCTCGGGTGTTGCCACAAAAAGCTTAAGTCCTGCCATTGCGGCACCCACCATAAGGGTATTGCATACGTTGTTTCCGTCTCCCACATAGGCAATCTTGAGATTTCTCATATTATCCCCGTAGCTTTCGTATAAGGTAAAAAGGTCACTCAAAATTTGGCAGGGATGGGAACGTTCCGTGAGGGCGTTTATTACGGGAACGCTTGAGAACTTTGCAAGTTCCTTTAGCCACGTATGGGAGTGATTTCTCACAATTATACCGTCTACGTATCTTGATAAGGTTCTTGCGGTATCCTTTACATCCTCACCCCTTGAAACCTGAAGCTCTCTCTCTTGAAAAAACATAGCGTTTCCGCCGAGCTGATAAATACCTACTTCAAAGGATACACGGGTTCTCGTTGAAGGTTTTGTGAATATCAATGCAAAGCTTTTGCCCGCAAGGGGTTTTCCGAGTTCCTCTTCCCCCCTTTTTACCTTCAGGGTCTTCCCGATTATGAGCTTTACCTCTTCGGGGGTAAGGTCCCAGAGGTCAACGAAATCCCTTTTCATAAAAGATATTTTAAGAAATATAATAGGTAGAATTCAAAGGAGGAGAAGGATGTTAAAAACGTTTGCGTTCGGTTTTCCCAAACTCGGGGAAAAGAGAGAGTTCAAAAAACTCCTTGAGAGCTTTTGGAGGGGAGACATAACTGAAGAGGAGCTGAGAAAAGGTTTAGAAGAGCTGAACCTAAGAAGGGCTGAAACTTACGGAAAAAACGTTGATATCATTCCCTCAAATGAACTTTCTTACTACGACTTTATGCTTGATACAGCGTTAATGGTCGGAGCTGTTCCCTCCAGATTCGGGGAGTATAAGGGTCTTGAGACCTACTTTGAGATGGCAAGGGGGAAAAATGCCCTTGAACTTACAAAATGGTTTAATACAAACTATCACTACCTCGTTCCCGAGCTTGAAGGGAAAAACTTTAAACTTCTCGTAAACAAACCCCTTGAGGAGTATAAATTTTTCAAAGAAAAGGGAATAACAACCGTTCCCCAGATAATAGGCCTTTACACATTCCTCAAGCTTTCAAAAGCACCGAAGCGTCTGGAAGAAGAAGGTATTCCCGTAGTAGTTATGGAAAAGATAGAGGACGAAGAAAGTTTAAACAGGTTTGCGGAAGCCTTGATACCGATATACAGGGAAGTTTTAAAAACGCTTAAAGAGGAAGGAGTTAAAAGGGTTCACTTTGAAGAGCCTGCCCTCGTTATGGATATGAAAGGGTATGAATGGGATGTCGTAGGAAGGATATACGATGAACTTTCAAAGGAAGGGGTTGAGATAGGCATACTCACCTATTACGATTCGGTTTCCGATTACGAGAACTTTGTTCAGCTTCCCGTAAAGGCTCTTCACCTTGACCTCGTTTCAAACGATGAAAACCTCAAAAACTTAAAGGAAAAGGGATTTCCCGAGGACAAGGAGCTGATAGCGGGAATTATAAACGGACGCCAGCCCTGGAGGGCAAATCTGAGGGAGAAACTCAACCTTATTGAGAAGCTACTAAAGATTTCGGAAAAACTCATTATCTCAAATGCCCAGCCCCTTTATCACCTTCCCGTAAGCGTTGAGCCCGAAGATGAACTTCCCGAAGGTTTAAGAGAAAGGCTTTCCTTTGCAAAGGAAAAACTGAAGGAGCTGAAGATTCTAAAGGAAGCCCTTGAAGGAAAAGAGGAGGCACTTGAGGCGGTTGAGGAATCCGAAAAGGTAATGACGGCGGTTTATGCGGAAAATCCCGAGGTAAGAAGAAAAATAGCATCCCTGAAGGAAGAGGATTTCAGAAGAGCATTGCCTTACAAGGAAAGAACCAAGCTTCAGAAGGAGATTCTGAACTTACCTCTCTTCCCCACAACCACTATAGGCTCGTTTCCCCAAACGGAAGATGTAAGGAGGATGAGAACTGCATACAGAACTGGAAAGATTACCGAGGAAGAGTATAAAAAGTTCATAAGGCAAAAAATAAAATACGCTATAGAGGTTCAGGAAGATATAGGTCTTGATGTTCTGGTTCACGGTGAGTTTGAACGTTCCGATATGGTTGAGTATTTTGCGGTAAAGCTTGACGGAATAGCCACAACAAAGCACGGGTGGGTTCTTTCTTACGGTTCAAGGGTATACAGACCTCCCATAATCTACGGAGACGTATCAAGACCCAGTCCCATGACCCTTGAAGAGATAACCTATGCCCAGTCTTTGACCTCAAAGCCCGTAAAGGGAATGCTCACGGGACCCGTTACTATCCTGAACTGGAGCTACTACAGGGAGGATATACCTAAAAGGGAAATAGCCTACCAGATAGCCCTCGCTCTCCAGGAAGAAGTGAAAGACCTTGAAAATGCGGGAATAAAGGTTATTCAGATTGACGAGCCTGCATTCAGGGAAGGGGCACCCCTCAAGAAGAAGGACTGGCCCGAATACTTTGACTGGGCTATAAAGGCCTTCAGGCTTGCATCAAAGGCAAAGCCGGAAACGCAGATACACACCCATATGTGCTATTCGGAGTTTAACGAGATAATTGAATACATCTACGAGATGGATTTTGATGTTATATCAATAGAAGCCTCACGGAGCAAAGGTGAGATAATAGAAGTCTTTGAGAAGTTCAAGGGATGGGACAGGCAGATAGGGATAGGTGTTTACGATATACATTCTCCCGCCATTCCCACAAAGGAAGAGATGAAGGAAATAATGAGAAGAGCCATGAGAGTTCTCCCTAAGGAACTACTTTGGGTAAATCCCGACTGCGGACTAAAAACAAGAAGATGGGAGGAGGTCATTCCTGCTCTCAAGAATATGGTTGATATGGCAAAGGAATTAAGGGAGGAGGTGGGAGTAAAGGTATGAGAATAGGAGTTCTCACTTCGGGGGGCGACGCCCCCGGAATGAATCCCGTCATTCGTGCGGTTGTAAGATACGCTGAGAGGGAAGGAAACGAGGTAATAGGAATAAGAAGGGGATACAGGGGATTAATAGAGGGTGACTTTATTAAGCTAACGAGCAGGGATGTGGGAGGAATTCTCGGAAAAGGGGGAACCATACTTCTCTCTTCAAGAGAAGAGAGGTTTAAAAAGCTTGAATACAGGGAAATTGCATATAAAAACCTTAAAGAGAAGGAGATAGACGCATTAATAGTGCTCGGTGGAGAGGGAACCCTTGAAGGTGCGAGAATAATAGCGGAAGAGACGGGAATGCCCGTAATAGGCATACCTTGCACAATAGACAATGATGTCGGAGGAACGGAATACTGCATAGGATACGATACGGCGGTGAGAAATGCGGTTGAAGCGGTAGACAAAATAAGGGATACCGCAAGTTCCCATGAAAGGATATTCATCGTTGAAGTTATGGGAAGAAAAAGGGGATTCATAGCCCTTGAGGTGGGACTTGCTACGGGAGCTGAGTTAATCCTCATTCCCGAGGAGAAATTCCCCAGGGACAAAATTCCCGAAGAGATAGAAAAAGCCAAATCAATGGGGAAACTCCACTTCATAATAATCCTTGCGGAAGGATACGGTAGAGCTCACGAGGTTGAAAGTTATCTTCTGGAAAAGATAGGAGAGAAATACGGAGAAATAAGGTCAACTGTTCTCGGACATATACAGAGGGGAGGTTCCCCTACCCATTACGACAGAATAATGGGAACGAAGTTCGGAATAGTGGCGTATGAGAGCCTGATAGCGGGAGAGCGCTCGGGATATGTGGCTTACGAAAAGGGGAGGTTTTACATAGAAGACTTTGAAAAAGTAAAGGAGTATAAACCCATAGACAGGGAAGCATACAGAATAAACATGAGACTTGCTATCTGAGATGTTCACGGGACTAATTGAAAAGGTCGGAAAGGTTTTAGATATTAAGCTGAGCTCAAAAGGTGCACTCCTTACCGTTGAAAGTGAATTTGAAGATGTAAAGATAGGGGACAGCATAGCGGTTAACGGTGCATGTCTTACGGTTGTAAAGGTCGGGAATAAGGCGATATCCTTTGATGTTTCTCCCGAGACTCTAAAGAGAACGAACTTAGGTCTTTTGAAAAGAGGCGATTGCGTTAACCTGGAAAGAGCCCTTAAGGTAGGAGACCGACTGGGGGGGCATATAGTTCAGGGACATGTGGACTTCACGGCTCCTATAAGGAGATTTACATTTCTCGGCGAGCATTACGAACTCGTTGTTGATATTCCCGAAGATTCAAAGGATTTTATAGTGGAAAAAGGCTCTATAGCCCTTGACGGTATAAGCTTAACGGTAAACTACGTAAAAGGAAGTAGCGTTTATATAAACATAGTTCCGCACACCTATAACAATACTAACCTTAAATTCAAGAAAGTCGGAGATCTCCTTAATGTTGAGCTTGACATCATAGGTAAATACATTGTGAATTTCCTAAAAAGAAAAAGGGAAAGGGAGGATATACTTAAGGAATTTTTAAGATGGTAATAGAGGATTTCGGACTAAATATTTACATCTTTAAACTGATAAACGGGATAGACAATCCTTTCCTCAATAAGTTCTTTTACTACTTCTCCTATCTCGGTTCGGGATACGTTCTTATTCCTTTCTTGATTATTACATACGTATTCAGAAGAGAAAAGGTAAAGCCTTTCATCCTTGCCATAATTGTTGAAACCGCAACGGTTGTTCTCCTTAAGGAGATGTTTAACCAACCGAGACCCGCAAGTTTGCTTTACAATGTAAAACTTCTGATACCCCTTTACTGGCACTCCTTTCCTTCCGGGGATACAGCTATGGCCTTCACCGTAGCAACAGTTCTATCAAAGGGAGAAAAGTTATGGGTAAAGATTTCCCTCTTCCTTTACGCTTTCCTCGTAGGTTTTGAGAGGATTTACGTAGGTGTGCACTTTCCTCTTGACGTATTTTTCGGAGCAGTTATCGGTTTATTTTCCGGAATTATTTCCTTTAAAATTATCTCAAGGTGGAAAGATGAGGAATATAAGAAAAGCGGTTTTACCCGTTGCAGGTTGGGGAACGAGATTTTTACCCGCAACAAAGGCAATGCCAAAAGAAATGCTTCCCATAATTGATAAGCCTATAATTCAGTTCATAGTTGAGGCTTTGATAAATGTGGGAATAGAAAATTTAGTATTCGTTACGGGAAGACATAAAAAGGCTATAGAGAACCATTTTGACCACAACGTGGAGCTTGAAGAACACCTGAAAAAAGTAGGGAAAGAAAAACTATTAAAAGAGGTCGTTTACATAGCGAATATGATAAACCCTATTTATGTAAGACAAAAGGAGCAGCTCGGCCTAGGGCATGCGGTATTAATGGCGGAACCTGCGGTATCCAAGGAACCGTTTATAGTCGCCCTCGGAGATATAATCATAGACAACGAGGAAGAAGAACTGAAGAAAATGCTTAAACTCTTCAAAAAATTCGGAAACTCGGTTGTAGCCCTTATGGAGGTTCCTTGGGAAGAAGTTTCAAACTACGGTATAGCAAAAATAAGGGAGCTTGACGAGGAAACCTACATAATAGAGGATTTAGTTGAAAAACCTTCACCCGAAGATGCTCCCTCAAACCTTGCGATAGTCGGAAGGTATGCCTTCACACCGACCATTTTTGAAAAACTTAAGATAACAAAGCCCGGAAAAGGAGGAGAGATACAGCTGACCGACGCAATGAAGATGCTCTTAGAAGAAGAAGCAATATACGCTTACAAGGTGAAAAACGCGGTTTACGACACGGGAACTCCCCTCGGATATCTCAAGACCGTTATAACGTTTGCCCTAAGAAGAGAGGATATAAACGGAGAGCTAAAGGAATTTATAGAAAATCTGCTGGCAAGTAGCCCGCATTCGTGAAAATCTCCTGTTGTAGATTGTTTACTTCTTCAAATCTTTCTTTAAACTTTTTAGGTTCTACCCCGGGTCTCAAAAATATTATGGCTACATCCTCATTTCTTTTTATGGCTTCTTTTACCGCTTCTATGTC
>CAYRMG010000032.1:0-1352 GCA_964425585.1 uncultured Aquifex sp.
GATAGCGGAGCGGACAATTCAGGACAAAATGAACCCCAAAACGGACAGAACCAGCAAGATAGCGGACAAAACCAAAGCATAGATGTTCAGGCAATCATTGACGAGTTTGCGAGGTCTCTCGGCTTTGAAAATGCGGATGAGCTTCAAATGAAAATCTTTGAACTTGAAGGAAAACACCAAGAATACGTAGAGAAGCTAAGAGAAAACTTTACAAAACAGATAACGGAACTCCAGAAGCAAGCGGAAACCTACAAAAGAATGTATGAAGAAACCGTTTTAAAGAACACAATCCTATCAATTGCAAATCAAAAGGGAGCTGTAGACCCTGAAATCATCTACACCATGCTAAAGGATAAAGCCATTATAGACAACGGAAAGGTTTTCATAGACGGCAAGAGTCCCGAGGAAGCAATAGAGAAACTCCTTGAAGAAAGGCCGTATCTCAGAAAAGCATCACCGCCCGGGACGGGAGCTCCCAATACCACAACCCAAGAAACCCTGACTTATGAGGAACTCCTTAAAAACCCTCAGAAGCTCTTAGAAGTCAAAAGGAACAACCCTGAACTATTTGAGAAGCTCAAAAGCGAATATTTAGCAAAGAAATTGGGAGGCTGAAAATGAGAGCTTCTAACCTTCGTGGACTCCGTTATCAGGGTGAACGTAAATGCTGTAAAGGAGGGAAGTGATGACAAGAAGCGTAAAGGTAAGAGGAGCAAAAACCAAAAGAAGCAGTCCTGCCACCGCTTTTGAAAGAACCGTGAAAAATCTTTCTACTTTATTTCTGAAAGAAGATTTAGCTCTACCTTTAAAATGGCTCATACTCTCTTTAATTTTAATCCCCGCAATCGCTGTGGGGATACTAAAAACTAAAGGAGGTGAAAAATGACCGTAACATCTCAAGACCTTAAAGCTTTAATTCCCGAAGTTGTGTCGGAAGTAGCTCTTTCCGTTGTAGTGGAAAAAACGGCTCTCGTTCAGTCGGGAGTAGCGGTTCCCGATTACGGAAGAATAGACCTAAGCAAAGGCGGAGACCTTTTCAAAATTCCCTTTATCCCCGACTTCACGGGGGATGCTGAAGTTCTCACGGAAGGGAACGCTCTCACACCCGCAAGCTTCAGCGCAGGCGAAGACGTAGGAGTTGTATGCAGGCGTGGAAAGGCATGGGCATATACCGCAATTGCGGAAATAACTACGGGAAAGGACATCAATCAAATCATCGGGGAAAGACTCGGAAGATTCTGGGCAAGGGTTTACGACAAGTCTCTTTTGAGTGTTTTAAAAGGAGCACTTCCCGACACCCACAAGCTTGATGTGTCTCAAAACAAGTTCGGACAACCCGATGTCACGATAGA
>CAYRMG010000032.1:1452-8562 GCA_964425585.1 uncultured Aquifex sp.
GACAAAGACATTCTTGCACAGCAAAAATTCTTAGTCTCTACGGCTCACTACGTTCCTCACCTGAAAGGTGTAAAGTGGAACTCGGGAGCTCTCAACCCTTCCGATACCGAGCTAGCAAACCCCGCAAACTGGCAAAAGGTTTGGGACGACAAGGCTATCAGAGTTGTAGCTCTTATCACTAACTGAGGTTGAGGTATGGGACTCACGGGTTTTAACTACCGGAGAAGGGAAAATGAAAGTAGAAATAAGACTGAAAAAGATTCCGAACGTTCTAAAGGAAGAAAAGCTAAACGCAGCCGTAGAAATAGCCCTAAAGGAAGGAGCGACAAGGTATAAAGAGATGGTTCTTGACTACATAGATGAGGGAAAGGCATTTAGAAACAGGACGGGAGTTTTGAGGTCTTCAATAATCGCATACGAAAACAAAGTTGTTGCAAAAGCTCCCTATGCCCCTTTCGTGGAACTCGGCACCCGTCCCCATATAATTCTTCCCAAAAACAAAAAAGCTCTCAGGTTTATCAAAGACGGAAAAGAAGTATTCGCAAAAAAGGTCAGACATCCGGGTTCTAAACCCTATCCCTTCCTTTTTGCGGACATTCAAAACAGAGCGAAAGAAGTAGCAAAAACCTTCTTAAGAACTTTGCGGGAGGAACTGGGTTGACTCAGTTCATCACCCTTTCCGACATCACCGAGAACATTCCGATAGAAGAGTCGGACATCCTATTCGCAAACACATACGTAGAAAAGCTCGTAGAAGGTCAAAGCTTTGAAAGCATTCCGCAGTTTTTAAAAGAACTTGCGAAAATCGTTGCCTTAGAAAGAGCATACCTGAGACTCTCTCAGAGCGAAGAGAGCGTATACCTTGAAAAGGCAAAAGCATACGGCCAGCTCAGAAAAGAAATGGAAGAGAAACTGAAACAAAGTCCGATATCTTCCGCTTTCACATTAGGAATAGGGAGAGCCTGATGTATGGAAAAGTTGCAAATGTTATAAAGGAAGTATTTTCCGACTCCGTTTACATTCCATACGTAAGGAAAGCAGAGAACGTTCCGCACTCTGTGGACTCCTTTGTGAGCCTGTATCTAATCTCTTCCGAGATAGAGTATCCCAATAAATCAAAAACATCCTATCAGGTTCTGTATGCAAAACGAATAAAAGACTTTAGCGAGGAAACCTTAGAAGTTTTTGAAAAAGAAGTTTACCAAAAGGTGAAAGAGATTTTGCGAGAACTCCCCTGTGTTCAGAGCGGTATAGATTTCGGACTCTCGGATGCATACATCTATGCCTATATCAGGTTTACCTTGAGGGAGAACGTATGAAGGTGAAGGGATTTTTAAACTCAAGAACTACAGCTGTAGGAAACACTCCTCAGGAAATCAATTTACAAGGCAAGGGAGTGATACTTTATAACGACGGTTCGGGAAAGGTATACGTAGGAGACGTGAACGTATCTCCCTCTACGGGGTATCCGATAAAGCCCGATAGCGGTCTGTTTTTAGAGCTAAAAGAGGGAGCGAGAATCTACGTAGTGTCCGACAGCTCAGCAACATTGAGGATTCTGGAGGTCTTTTAAATGTATGCGAGCTACTTCTACAATGCGGGAGCGACCGCAACCGATGTAATGAACGACATAGTAGCGATTTTGACGGGAGAAACCGATGTAAACAACCTATCTCAGTCTTGCGACAAAACTCAAACCCAAATAAAAGTTGATTATTCGCCATCGGGCTGGAACTTAGAGGGAAGACCTTCCGCAAACCGGGTGGTTTTATCCTCTCCTCACACACAAGACCAGACCAGGAAGAAGCTTCTTGTCCTTGACAGTTCTACCTTCTCAAGCGGGTATCTCAAGGTAGGTTCCGCAAAAGGCTATAGTTCCGCTACAGGTCTTACTTCCCCCTACTTTTTACCATCCTCTAACTGTCCCAAAGTAGACCTCACAAACGGTGGAAGGCTTGAAATATATGCAGACCCCAAGATAGTCCTTTTCTTCTCGTATACTGGAGGAACATTTTCCGACTGGAGCGGAGTGTGTGAGCTTTCCCTCACACCTTACGACAATAAAGGATGGGCAATTGTAAAGGATGGAGGTTTTTATGTTGCCGAAGCTACTGACTGGAGCGGCACAACTCAGTCCTGGTTTTCTGGTGCGTATCTACGTTTTATAGGAAGGGAGGCTCGGCTTGACAATTCGGTTGTTGAAGCTACCAGATTTCTCGTTTCACACTATAACTTAAAAGTCCTTTCTGAGGTTCCGAGTGTATACGAGCTTCCCGACGGCTTTGGGGCGATTTTTGACACGATAGTTTTCCCCGACGGAAAAACTTACGTGATTTGGTCTAACGACGGCGGAACTCAGGAGCGAGCAGCTATCCCCTGGGGGTAATGAAATGGCATTGAGGAATGAACAGGTCAGAGTAGTAGGCAATGCGGGTGTCCGAGAACTTTTGACACAAAAAATACTGATTTTGACGAGTAAAAAAACTCGCTACATTTTTGTTCCCAAAATTTCAGGAACCAAAGAGCTGAATCAAACCAAAACCATCAAGCTTTTAAAAACCTTTGAGGAGGTTTAAAATGGAAGTGAAAGCCTACACAATAGGGAGAGGAAAATTCCTCTTAAAGCCTGCAGGTGAAAGCGGATACATAGACTTTGGCAACATTTCCGGCGGAAAGCTCTCAATAAAGACAGAGAAAAAGGAACACTACTCTACAAGAACGGGACTCAAAGTCAAAGATGCGGAGATTATAATCTCTCAGGATTTCAACATAGAGATTGAAGTAGACGAACTCAAAAAAGAAGCCCTCCAGATGTATTTTTTAGCGGTCAAAACCGCTTCAAACACTGCACCCGCTTCTACTACGGCCGTTCAGGACAACCTAACGGTCAAGCAAGGCATGTGGTTTCCTCTTTCAAACAGAAATATAAAAAGAGAACCCGCACCCGTTGTGAGTGATGGAACCACAACCTACAGAGAAGGAGAAGATTACGAAATAGACTACAACGCAGGACTCATATACATAGTAAAAGGCGGAAACATAGCGGACGGCACGAGTATAACGGTTGAGTATCATCACGATGCTTGGAGTGTAGAAGACTATCTCGTAGGAGGAAAGTATTCCATAGACGGAGAGCTGTGGTTTGTAGCAGACCCGCCCAAAGGACAGGTGTTAGAAATCAAGGGGAACGTATCCCTTGCACCATCGGGGGACTTTGAAGTAGTGAGCGACGATTTCTTAAAACTCTCCTTTGAAGGAACATTTACAGAAAAACCCACCTTGAGACTTGCGGAGGTAAGATAATGGCCTATTTCGGATTTTTCGCAGACCCCGACCTTACCACTCCCCTCACTTCCCTTTCAATGGCCGTAAATGCACAAACAGGCGGAACGAAAGACTTTGTCCTATACTTCGGCTCTCCCGATGCCAATTACAAAGCGGTTCCCGACCCTCAAGGAGACAACCCGAACGAAATACAGGTCTATGTAAGAGACCTTATCACCGGAAACGGACACGACCTTGGAACGGAAGTCGTCTACAAGCTTGCCCTGAGCCAAGCGGATTTAGACACAGCTCAAGAAAACACTCCGCTTTCTTTGGGAACCGAAGTCTTGGGAGGAACGCAAAACGCCGTAGAGATATGGCTGAGGCTGATAGAAAGCCCGCAACCCAATCCCGCAGTTTTTACGGATTTAGAACTTACCACAACGGATTACATTGTGGTTCCCGTGTGAGGTGAAAAAATGAAGAGCGTAGAAATAAACGGAAAGACCGTTTACGTTGAACCCCTAAAGTTCAAGGATTTTTTAAAGTTCACCGAACTACTGCTTATGATTTCGGAAGATGCGGAAAAAGACAACCTCAGGCCTTCCGAATATCTTTCCAAAGCAATACCGCTCATGTCCTCCATGAGCGGACTTCCGACGGAAGAAATTGAAAACCTTCCCGCAAAGGAAGCCCTGAAACTCCTGAACGCCTGCATTGAAACCATTCTTGAGGATAAAGATTTTTTCAAGGAAATAAACAAGATGCTACAGAGGATAGCGGAATCCCTCTCATCGCAGCAGCGGAAGAACTAATTTCGGAAGGCCACGACGCTATGAATTACACCTTAAAGGAGATAAAAGTTTTCTGGCAAACAATGCGGGAAAGAAAAAAGAGGGAATTAAAAGAGCTCCTCTACACGATAAGGCTTGCGGTGTGGGGTGATGAAAGAACCATAAAGGCGCTTGAAAAATGGCTATAAGAGAAGAGCTGATACTTGAAATAAAGGCAAACCTTGAAGAACTAAAAAATGCGGTATCCGAAATAAAGGAAAAACTGAAAGGAACGCTTGAGTTTAAAAAAGCAAAAGAAGACCTGAGACAAGTAAAAGAACGAGTGGAAGAAATAAAACATGTTTCCGAAAGCCTGAGGCGTTCTCCTTTCAGAAAATGGCTTGAAGACCTTACCTTCGCCACAGAGCTCATAGAAAACCTAAGAACAGTTTGGGAAATCATTTCAGCAACCTCCCCCTTCACGAGAGGAATAAAGAAACTCTCAGAACTTGAAACCTCCTTATACAGAATTGCGGGGGTTCTCACGGCTGCGGGAAATTCTGCGGAAGTTTTAAAGGAAAAACTCTCTCAACTGGAAGAAAAAAGGATAAAGCTTGAGCTAAAAGGAAAAGCAAGTGAACAGCTAAACAAAATTGAACAAGAAATACAAAGAATAGAGACGGAGATAGAAAACTTATCCGGTGCCCCCAAAGATTTTACAAGTGCCCTTGAGGAAGCAAGAAAAGCCCAAGAACTCCTGAGGAAAGAAGCACTAAAGAGCGTAGCAACTTATGACCAGCTTGCCCTTCTTTTCACGAACATAGCACAGGCTGCACTTTCCGCAGGTTTAACAATTGAGCAAACCGTTTCCCTTTCCCGCCTTCTTGTGGAAACCGCTTATATGCTCGGCTACAACCTTGAGCAGGATATTGCCCAGCTTGCCCAAAGTGCACAAGCATTTTTAAGAGGTCAAAAAACGGAACTGAACCAGATACTCGGCGTTTCCGAGCAGGTAATCCAAAGCTGGAGACAGCAGGGGACGCTTTACGAAAATCTCGTGCAAAAACTTTCGGGAATAACGCAAGCGGGAGAAAGCGTTCAAACTACATTTTACGGCATTCTCCAAAAGGCTAAGGAGATATACGATTACTTTTCCCGCATAGCCTCACAGCCGCTATTTGAGGCCATAAAAAAAGACCTTCAATCTCTCAATAACCTGCTTTTCGGAATAGAAACGGAAGCATCTTCCGCAGGAGAGGCTCTCGGCGATGTTGCAAATCCGCAAGTAGTTCAAGCCTTCAAGACGCTCGGAATTGCCGCAAGAGAGGTATACGAGTCCCTAAAGGCAATAGGCTCCGGAGCCCTTCAAGCAATAAGGGACATAACAGCAATCTTTAGCCCGCTGATTAACTTCCT
Source organism: uncultured Aquifex sp. (assembly GCA_964425585.1). Classification (GTDB taxonomy): domain Bacteria; phylum Aquificota; class Aquificia; order Aquificales; family Aquificaceae; genus Aquifex. The sequence goes on from CAYRMG010000032.1 coordinate 6,906, forward strand.
GAGACAGTTTTACACTGAGCATGAAAACCTGATAAAAACCATTCTAAAAGCGGTAGGCTATATAGGAACCATAGCCATTATGCTCTCTCCTCTCGGAAGAGTTTTAAACATCGTGAGACTACTCGTCTTTGCCTTTACAAGACTCGGAGTTATCGTAAGAGGGGTTATCGCCCTATTTAGAGGAGCTTCCGTAAGCGAGATTATTGCGGGCTGGAGCGCTGCACTCTCCCGTTTTGCCCAGCAATTCATGCAACTCGGAGCAATAGGAAAGGCAATAATCGTATCACTCTTTATCAAGCTCGGAGAAGTTCTCATTTCTGTGTTTAATTACGTTAAAGAAGCGGTTTCAAATTTCTTCGGTTCAATCATCAACTTCATAGAAAAGGTTTTTAACAAGGTAAAGGAGTTTTTCGGAATAGGGGAAGAAAAAAAGGTTTCTCTCAATCTTGACACCACAATGGCGGAAAACAAGCTGCAACAACTAAAAGAAATTATAAAAAACACACCTGCGGATATAAAGCTAAAGGCGGACGACTCGGACATATCTTCAAAGATACGAAAGCTTGCCACCACGGACGTGAAGAAGGAAGTAACTTTCGTCGCAGATGCCCGGGACGTTGAAGAAACAATATACAACCTTGAACAAAAGGAGATAACCATTCCCGTCCGCTTTGTTCCCGTCGGCGGAGATTACACGCCGGGGTGGGAAGAATGATTATAAGCTGGGACGGAGGAACGCTAACGTTAGAAGATGCATGGATAGAAGACAAGACAAAAACCCGAGTCTATACAAGGAGAACCATAACGGGAAGCACGGTAGTATTTCTCCCCGTATACAAGAGGTATACCGTTCGCATAAATACCTGCACCTATGAGGAAGCGACTCTTCTGAAAAGCCTTGCGGAAAGCGGAACTAAAATCTCAATTGACGATGAAGGCTTCCTAATTTCGGGAGTAATAAAGGAACTTGATATAAAACACTTCGTAGATGACGTGAAAGAAAGTGCAATAAGAAACCGCATAAATCTCTATCGGGGCAAAATGGTAGTGGAGGCGGAACCGTGAGAGTTCCCGTAGACAAGATAAAAGTCAACGGAAATCCGGTAGGAGCCTTAAACATTCACATAAATCAAGGGAGGAAAAACTATACGTTCAGTGCTACGATAGAAGCACGGGACGAAATTTATTCTCTCGGCGACACGGTTGAGATAACATTCTTTGATGTTCCCCTGATAAGAGGCCACGTCAAAAAAATAACAAGGAGACCGAATTACTTAGAATACCGGGTCGGCCTAAAGACACCCTACACACCTCCCGTATACATAGCAAACAGACCCTTAAGAAGAACGAATTTAAAGAGAAAAATAATAGTGAAGGGAACAGCTGTAGACCTGTTCAGAATCCTCCTATCCGAGCACGGATACATCCTATACGTTGATGTGGTTCCGCCCATAATTTGCTACGGAACCGAAGTAGAGGGAGATATAGTTCAGGCAATGGCAAATTACTTTCGGGATTTCGCTCCCATCATATCCGTTGATAGTGTTCAAAAAATTGTATACCTTCTTTTTGAAGCACTCCCCACAACATACACAATCCCCGACAAAGTCATATTTGATTACGAAATCTCGGAAGAGCAAAGAGATGTTAAAGAGAT
>CAYRMG010000032.1:8662-13725 GCA_964425585.1 uncultured Aquifex sp.
CGTAAAGAAACCAAGGAAGAAAGCTTCGGGGACAAATTCGTCCTCAGGAGAACCAAAACGATTACCGTGGAATACGATTACATATATCTGCTTGCGGAAGGTGGAATTCTCTTGAGGGAAGATGCTCTCAACTACAGGAACCTGCTTCCCGGGGACGAGCCGAAAAAAGTTGAAAAGAAAGTTTCCGTTTATGAAAGCCTTTCCCTGGTGAATAAGGAAACGGGGGAGACAGCATCACTTGATGTGAATACGGGAGCGTTCAGCTTAGGGCTTTCGGGTCAAGTAAACATAACTCCCCGCAGCACCAAATACATCCCTCCCGTTTCGGAATCGGTAAAAATAAAGGAAGAAGTAAGCTCACCGGGAGCTGAAGAAAAGAAAAGAATAGTCCACGAGGATATTGACAAACGTTCCATAAAGTGGGCTTCCCAAAGAATCAGAAAGCTCTACCAAAAGCATTCGGTAAAGGCACGCATCACCGTTCCGCTCATTGCGGTCAAAGTAGGCCAAAAAGTGAACGCCCTCGGAAGGCTATGGGTGATTGAAGGATTTTCTCACACCATATCCCCTACTTTAGCAACCACAACACTGTATTTAAGGGAGCTCTAAAGATGGTGAACATAAACACGCTTTTCTTTGAAAAAGAAAAGTCAACCTCCTTGATAGAGTCAAATTTTTACGTAAGGGAAAATTCTCCCGTATTATCCATAAACACCACATTCTGGTTCGGACAAAAGATTGTTTACATACTTACACTCCACGAAAACAGGAAGGCTACGATACCTTTGGAAATCGTTTTCAGGCGATACGGAGTGAAGATAACGGTGGAAAGGAAAGGGAAAACGTCCGTGAAAATACTTTCTCACTTGTTCGGAGCACAGCCCTTGCCCGCTTCCTATCTCTCTTACCTGCATCAACTGGGGGTGAGTGTTTCGTGAAAAGAGTTCTTTACGCCCTTGTTCCCGAAATGGAAAAGAGCTTTTCCTTTGTATGCGGGAAGCTAATAAAACGCCATTATCATGTTCCCGGAGCGGATTACTACGAAAGCGAACTTGAAATTAAAGATTTCGGAGAAATTACAGACACCATACACGATTTTTTTAAAGAAAACTTTCCTTCAAAAATAAGCCTCGGAAGATTTCCGCTTAATGCGGGAGTTTTCGGCTTCCTTCGCTCATACGTAGGAGTTGACTTAATCTCGCCTTCCTTTCTTGCAACCCTCACGCTAAGGGCGGAAAGAAAGAGCGTAACATACGAAGGAAATGCGGATTCGGGAATATGGAGCGCAACATTTGATTTAATTGCGGATGTTGTAGTAAAAACTTTTTATAACAAGGAATTTTTGTTTTACGTGAATTCTTATGGTCCTGAACCGGATTACTTTAGCGACGATACAGGAATTCCGGGACACCTACCATCACCGCAAGGGTATTTATATCCACCTTCGTCTACACCCATATACTCTTTTTCTATATTTTTCCCTTCAAATATTTCCTTTAACTACACCACTGTATCGGTAAAAGTAAACCTTGATGAATGCGGACGGAATGTTCTTAAAGTAGAAATCGGTAATCCTGAGATGAAAATAGACCGTATTAAGTATTCATTCACAGAAACATGGCTAACATACCTTCCGAATGGAGGAGCCCGAGCGGGTAAATATACAACCATATACTCCCTGGCCTACCTGAGAAGTATCCCCTTAACCATTCCCGCAAACCTCGTCCCCCTTTTGGAAAAACAGGTTCGGCTCTTTAACAAGGCATTGAAAAATACGGAAAAACTCCCTTGTCCGAAAAGTGGCAACCGGGGAGTAATTTTTCCGGCTTGAACACACAGGTATAGAAAGCACCGCTCAAAAGTCTTTTCTTTCCATTTATGCCTTATAAAAACGGAGTATTCGTTTTCGGAGGAAAAGAAGTAAAACCCGATGACCTTCAGAACCTCTGGCAGTTTCTCTATGACTCGTATACGGGACTCGGAGGATACAGAACGGGAGAGTATTTAATCAGACACAAAAGGGAGAGTGATGAAAAGTATGAAAGAAGGAAACGGCTCGCCTATTATCCGAACTTTGTCAAGAAAATTGTAGACACCTTCACCGCTCAGGTTTTCAAAAGACCGCCTCAGAGACAGCTCACGAAAGAATACGAGCTATTTGTGAACGATGTTGACAAAACGGGAACTTACATAGATGACTTCATGAGAAGAGCTCTAAAACTTTCCCTCATCTTCGGAACCGTTTTCATTATCGTGGACAAACCTTCCGAGGAAGCCAGAACAAAACAAGAAGAGATAGAAAGAAAACTCCTTCCTTACGCCACGATAAGACTCCCTAATCAGGTAGAAGACTACGAACTTGACGAATACGGCAATCTAAAGAGAATAGTCTTTAGAGAGGGAAAAGAAAGGAAGAGAGAGCTATCAACCGAAGTTTTGAGAGTCTTAAACAAACGTGGTGAAGTTATCCTTGAAAGGGAAAATCCGCTCGGAGTTCTCCCTGTAGTGATTTTAAGAACCTCTGACAAACTTCTCTATGAAGAGCTTTTCTCAGAACCCTTCATATACACGATTGCACAGCTCAACTTTGAGCTTTATAACCTCATTTCCGAAATAAGGGAAATCCTGAGAAACATAACCTTTCCCGTTCTCATCTATCCCGTAAGGAGTATAGAAAGCTTTTCTCAAAAGGAGATGATAATGGGAACGGAAAACGCCCTTCTTTATGAGCCCGAAACGGGAGGGAAGCCCGACTTTATCGCCCCTCCGCCAGCTCCAGTGGAGGTTTACCTTGAATACATAAACAAGGTAATAGAACAGATATACAGAACCGTAAACCTTGAGTTCACCTTAGGCTCTCAGACCCAAAAAAGCGGAGTAGCGCTGGAGTTTGAGTTTCAAAACCTCAACACCCTCCTTTCAATGTTCGCTATGAATCTTGAAAAAGCGGAATACGAAATAGCGAATTTAGTGGCAAGGTGGCACGGCAAAAAAGAGTTTGAAGGAACAATTGACTACAGAAAGGACTTTTCCTTCAGAGACATAGAAAGAGAACTCAAGATAATTCTTGATGCCCTGAGTGCAGGAATTCGTTCGGAGACCTTCCTCATAGAAGCTCACAAGAAAATCGTTCGGCTTTCTTTGGGAGACTCAGTGGAAGACAAGACTTTAGAAAGAATAGACAAAGAAATTGAAGGCTTAGAGGGAGTAGACAACCAGCTCAAGAATGAACTGGGAAATACTTAGGCTCTTAATCCTTGAGATAATCTCCCAAGTCCTTGAGGAAGAAGAAGAAATTACACGGGAATTCTTAGAAGAGCTTTTAAAAAAACTTGAAGAAGAAGAGGATACAAACATCCCGCTAATGCAATTCGGGACATCCCTCACAAGAAAAGTTTACGAAGCCATAACGAAGGTCGTGGAAATCAGCTCCGAGATGACGGGAAAAGACCTCACTTCCGTAATAGAAGAAGTTGTGAATGAGATTTATCCCGATGGCCTCAAACTCTCGGAAAGACTCTGGAAGTGGGATTCCGAAACAAGACAAGCCATAGCTCAAATTATCGCAAACGGAATAAAAAGCAAAAAGACAGCTCAAAGCTTAGCCTACGAGATAGAGAGCTACCTTCACCTCAGCGGTTCCCTACAGGACTCCTTGAGGCTCAAGTATTTAGATGAAATCAAAAAAGCTCTATCACTCAATATCAAGACTCCCGAAGATAGAAAAAGGTTAGAAAAGCTCATAAAAAAACTTGAGAAAACTCTAAATAAGCTAAACGAAGCAAGGTATGCGGAAAGAAAAAGCCTGATAAAGGAGCTGAGGAAAGCCTTAGAGAAGGAAAGCAACGAGATTATGAAAAGAGCCATTGAAACCTACCTCAAAAAAGAAACCCTCGGAAGGATTCAAAGGATAACGATTACGGAAATGGCAAACGCATTTCACAAAGTCCAGATAAAGGCAACCTATGGAGACCCTCATCTTGTCGGCTACAGGTGGAGACTTTCAAGGGCACACCCGAGACCTGACATATGCGATGTTTATGCGAGTGTTAATTTTGGCTTAGGAAAAGGAGTATGGCCTAAGGAAAAAGTCCCGAAAAGAAAACCCCATCCCCACTGTTTGTGTTATCTCCTTCCCGTATACAGCACAAAGAAAAAGCAGGTAAAAGAAAGACCCGAATACAATTTAAAGCCTCTGATAAATCAGCACAAGTATCTGAAAGCCTTAGACGAGCTGGGATATCCCGTGCATAAGATAATAGACCTTGACCCCGAAACAGGGAAGTATTTAAGGGAAAAGGACTTTTTAGAAAAGCTCAAGATAGATAAAGAAGACTGGAAGAAGATAAAGAAAGCTCTTACGGATAAAAAACTGAAGGAACTCGGAAAGATTCTCGGCATAGGAGCAAAGAGCCTATACAGAGAAGGAGACTTGATAAAACATCCCCTAAGAGAGGAATACACAAAGGTAGTGAAAGTTATAGAAGATTTCCTCGGAAATGAAAGGGTTTTGACGGAGATGACAATACAACATGTTGTTAATAGGGCAAATAGAGAAAGAAGGTGGAGAAAAACTTTTCGTGAATGGGGTATTCAAAATCTCGAAAAGATTTTAAAGTTTCCCGATGCGATACTGCTTGATAAACTCAGAAAAGCTTACATCTATGTCAAAAAGCATAGGGACAAATATGTTGGAGTAGTAATCGGCAAAGAAACGCAAGATTACATATACACCATAGAACCTATTGCTGATATAAAAAAGGAAAGGTATATTTCCATTTATGAAAGAGGTCATTCTAAATCTTGAAGTTGACAAAGATGGATTCAAGCTTGAAGATAAAAGCTTTCCTGAAAAAAAACTTTACGATGATAAAGAAACCGAGGCCGAGTTTCCCGAAGTTCAGTTGATGAAAGATAAAGAAGGATATATCAGATACGTAGATTTTGAATTTATCGGACTTAATGACAAAGAAGTATTAAGAGCCTTTGAAAGTTACGTAAAGAAGCTATCTCCAAAAGGTTTGTATACAGTCCCTGAGCTAAACCTTAAAAATGTTCCTTTT
>CAYRMG010000033.1:0-13659 GCA_964425585.1 uncultured Aquifex sp.
AAATTAAATAAATTTATATACATGGCTAAGGTTCTTGTTGAGGAAAGGATTGACCTCGGAAGGTATGACGAAAGATTTTACGCAATAGTAGGAAGGGGCGATGAAAACATAAAGTTCTTCACAAGGTTTTTTGATGTAAGAATAGTTCCGAGGGGAACGGAACTCATAGTTAAAGGGGAAGAAGATAAAGTAAGGACTTTTATCGGATTTCTGAATGCTGTAATGAAACGTATGGAACACGAAAGGCTTACAGCGGAAGATGTAAAAGAGTATGCAAAGCAGTTTCTGAGCAGCATAGAAGCATATAAGATAGAGGAGCACGAAGGCAGAAAAAAAGAGGAGCTTGAAGAAGAGGTAATTCTCATAACTCACAGAAAGAAAGCAATTGTCCCGAAAACCGAAACTCAGAGGAAATACGTTGAAGCCATAAAGAATAATGATATAGTTTTCGGGATAGGTCCCGCAGGAACGGGAAAGACGTATCTTGCCATGGCCATGGCTTTACAACATTTAAAGGAAGGCAAAGTTAACAAGATTATCCTTACAAGACCTGCTGTTGAAGCAGGAGAAAAGCTGGGATTCTTGCCCGGGACCATAGCGGAAAAAGTGCACCCTTACCTTACACCGCTCTATGATGCTCTCTACGATATGGTTGATTACGATAAGGCTAACTATATGCTTGAGAGAAACATAATAGAAATTGCACCCCTTGCCTTTATGAGAGGAAGAACTTTAAATGATGCCTTTATAATACTTGACGAAGCACAGAATGCAACAAAAGACCAGATGAAAATGTTCCTTACGAGGATAGGTTTCGGCTCAAAGGCGGTTATAACGGGAGACATTACCCAGATAGACCTTCCCAAAAAGAAAGAATCGGGTATCATAGAGGCTATGGAGGTTCTGAAAGGTATAGAAGGAATAGAATTTATCTTCTTCAAGCAATCTGATGTCGTAAGACACCCTATAGTTGCTAAGATAATTAACGCTTATGAAGAGTATGAAAGAAAAAAAGAACAGGGTTCTGGTAAAACTGAAGAAACGGAAAGTGAAGAAGAGTGATATAGAACGCTGGGCCCTTGAGGCCTTTTCCGCTTTAAATCTTCAAGGTGTTGAGCTATCCGTTTATATAACCGATGATGAAGAGATAAGGGAATTAAATAAAACTTACAGAAAGAAGGATAAACCTACAGATGTTTTATCTTTTCCTGTAAACGAAACTATAAACGGTTTAAGGATTTTAGGGGACGTGGTAATATCCCAAGACACTGCGGAAAGACAGGCAAGAGAACTGGGGCATTCTCTAAGAGATGAGATAAAAAGACTATTAATTCACGGAATTGTGCACCTTCTCGGATATGACCACGAGAAAGGCGGAGAAGAGGAAAAAAAATTTTTTGAGATGGAAAACTACTTACTTAATAAACTTTCAAAAGCCTTGTAAGAGCTTCTCGCATTGGGTTTGCTAACAACGAACTTAAACCCCAGGTTGTATGCTATCTCTTCAAGCTCCTTGAACTCCTCATAAGTGTAGTATTTCAAAACAGGATGGTGCTTCAGAGAAGGCTGATAATACTGCCCTATAACGAGGAAATCACAATCAACTTCCCTTAAATCCTCCATTACCTTTATAACTTCCTCCTTTTTTTCTCCGAATCCGAGAATTAATGCGGACTTTGTAAGCACACTTTTATCTATTTCTTTACTCCACTTGAGTATATTTAAACTTCTTTCATAGTTTGCACCTACTCTTACGCCGGGATAAAGCCTCGGAACCGTTTCAATATTATGATTCAAAACCACGGGTCTTTCCTTCAATACAGTTTCCAAGGCCTTTTTATTGCCCCTGAAGTCGGGAATTAACACTTCAACTTTAATATCGGGTATGTTTTCCTTTAGAACCCTTATACATTTTGCAAAATGAAAAGCTCCTCCGTCGGGTAAATCATCCCGCGTAACCGATGTTATTACGACATATTTAAGTCCGAGGATTTTAACCGCTTCAAGAAGTCTGTAGGGCTCTTCAGGGTCAACCTTTTGGGGAAAACCTTTTTCAACATTGCAGAAAGCACATCTCCGTGTGCAGTGAGTTCCCAAAATCATAAACGTTGCGGTTTTATTTCCGAAGCACTCCGATATATTAGGACACCTTGATTCTTCACATACCGTGTGTAGCTTCGTTCTCCTGAGGAGCTTTTTAACTTCGTAAAGTTTTGAAAACTCTATAACAGGTTTCATTAAAAAGAATTTTAAAAAAAGAAAGGAAGCTCAAAGTTCCTTGAGAGGTTCTTTTTGTATATCCTTTACCGCTTCTATTAGCTTGAGCCCCGAGCTATGGAGTGAGTTCTGTCCCACTATTCCCATAAGTCTGAGAAGTGAAAGCTCGTTAAGGAAGGTTTCATGGTCAAGCCCCGTAAGTTTTTCAACTTCTTCAAGTTGTTTCGGAAGTATTCTCACTTTTTCTTCTTTAACATACAGATTTCCTACCCTATATATAGCTTCAATTATTCTGAACATAAAGGGATTTACGGGATTACCTATACCTTCCGGAACGGAAGATACCGCTTCCTTTATAAGCCTTCCCGCTTTTGTGAGAACGAGTCCCTCGTTGGGTAAAACTTCCAAGAAACCTCTCGCTTGCAATTTTTCAACCGCGAGGTGAACCTCCTCTTTCATAACATCTTCAAACTCGTTAAAGAGCTCACTCAGAAACATTCCCGCAAACGGGATTTTGTGAAGAACCATAAGTTCAAATCTTGTAAGGTGAGGTTTTCTCTTTACTCTGTAAGCGAGTTCCGAGTAGAGTCTTCCGCTGTCGGTCGGTGCACCGCTTCTTACGAGAACTTCATCAACAGCCTGTTTATACCACTCATAATTCGGAGCTATAAACTCCTTCTTTGTTATCGTTATAGCTTTTACACCTGTTGAGGTTATATCCCTTATTCCGTGTCTTTCAAGGTCTTCAAGAACTTTTTTTCCGTATTCTGTCGGAATGTAATAAAGTTCGCCTTTTTCCGTTAACCCCGTTGTTATAAGGTCAAATGATTCAAGGGAATAGAGGGCTTCGCTTACTAAATCCATCATCTTTTTATGCCATTTGCCCCCTTTTTCGTAAAAGTGTTTAAAGAGTTCCTCAACCGTTTTTAGCTCCTCAAACTTCTTTCTAATCTCCTCTTTCTTTTTATAGTTGAAGTCTTGATTTATTTTCCTTCCGTAATACTCAACGAGGTGTTTATACTCCTTGAGAGGTCTCAGGAACATCTCTTTAACTATCTCCTCCTTTGTCGGAAGCGGTCCTGCTTGTTCTTCGTGTTTCTTTAAGAGATTGTCTATAGTTCTCAGTATTTCTTCTTCAAACACCTCAAGGTTAAATGTTCTGTGGAAGGGATAGCTTTTCCTTTTCCATAATTTGTAAACTTCCAGAAGTTTTTCACCCGCGGGGAGAATGTTTCCATTATCGTCAAAAAGTGCAAGTGTAAACATCACCTCTTTTCCCGCATCGGGTAAGGCATCTATTCCCTCATCAACAGCCCTTATAAAGTCCTCAAGTATGTCTTCCGAAATTAAAACATCAAGGCTGAAAGGCATAACCCTTAAGGCTTGTTCTACTGCTTGCCCGAGTCCCGTCAGGCTGTAAACATCGGAGTTAGGAACGGAAAAGGCTATCAATCTCATTGATTCAAGTAAAAGGGGAAAGTGTTTTCCTTCGGGGAGCATACTCTTTTCTGCAGGACCCGGCGGCATATTCCTTATGTATTCCGCAAGCTCCTTGTTTATCTCAAGCCGCGGAGTTATTTCCGTGTAGATTTCATATATTTTCTTTGCATAATCGTTAAGGGTTTTATACCTACCCTTCTTTTCTTCCTCCACCTCCGTTAAAAATCCCCTTTCCTCTAATGCCTTTTCTATAAGATTTCCGGGTTTTCCGTCATTCAATAGGGTTGAGTAAATCATCGTTATGACTTCGGACCCGAGCCATCTGAAATCCTCATCCCACATCTCGGGATGCTTTATGTATCCCTCTTTCTCCATAGAGCGAATAATCTCAACAAGTTCTTCACCCCAGTATGTAAGGGTATACTCAAGGGGTTTTTCCAATCTAACGAGGTTTTGAAACTCAAGCTCCGTAAAAACTTCCCTTTCCCTTATTTCCTCCGATACCCTGTAAGTAGGTTCTCCCCTTTCCTTTGCCTCTTTTACCTTTAGCAATGCAAGGGCGTGCTCTTTCATAATAATCATGCTTCCACCTCCGTGATTTTTTAGGAAAGAAACCCCTCCGAAAAGAGCCCCACCTCCCTGAATGTTTTTAAACTTCTCCCGTTTCCTCAAAAATCTTGTTCAAAAGATATCCGGAAGTAATCTCAAGGGCAAATACAAAAAGCGTAATCACGGAAGCACCCCAAAATGCTCCCTCAAGGTAGTTCCCTATAACAAGACTTCCCAGAAGGTTGAATTTTGAAAGGAATGTAAGTATAAGCAAAAGGGTGAATATCCCATAATAAGCGTATTTGTAATAATCAAGATTGTGAAGCCAAAGCATAAGGAGTGAAGGTATTGAAAGGTTCTCCGTTCTTTCTTTGGGCTCTTCGGTTTTCTTTGAGAGTTCCCTTCTGTTAATTTCCTTATTTGCAAGGAATGCTTCAGCAGTTATTAGGAAACTTCCGTATCCGAAAAGAAGCTTATTAGCAAATACCAAAGCTCCGAGGAATCCGAACAGGAATGCAAGCCCCTCGGGAGTTAAGGTAAGAACAAGGGTTGAGATAAAAAATCCCGTAAACGTTAAAGTAAGTAAAACCGCAAGGGATATTATCAAAATCCATTGAACTATGCTTTGAACCGTCATTTACCTTCCTCCTTTTTTTCCTTACCGCCTTTATATTCAAAGGTGTGAACTACGTTATAAAAGTCCTTGGAAAGGGGATGCTTATAAGTGAACGTAGCTATTACCAGGTCTCCAACTTTTAACTTTTCCGTTCCTTCCTTTAGCTTTAACTGAACCGCAAGGACACTGAGGGGAGGTATCGTTATATTTGCCGGAATATTTGAAAGAATATAGCCTTTCTCTTTGGTTTCTTTTCCCGGCTTAAAAACAAAGGCTTTTTCAATTATCGTGATAGGTAGTGTCCCGGGATTTGAAACGGTATAAGTGATAAGGTGCTTCTCTTTGTTGTAGACCGCGTTAAGAATAATGGGAGAACCCGGGATATTTTGAAACTGCTTCAACAACTTGTTTGAGGTGAAGTAGGAACCTACCCCACCTCCTACAATTAAACCCGCAAGGGCTATCGTAGTTCCTATAAGGAAATATCGCATTTACCACCTCCGTAAATTTTTATCATTAATTTTATTATATTTTCTTTAATAAAATTTGTCAATAGTTTTTATCATAAAATTTTAGTGAAGTTATGTAAAATCAAATTGATAAATTTTCCGTGCATGGGAAATCCTACCTTAAGGCGGACATTAGCCTAAATTGTATTAATTGCTATGGCTATGGTTGTTGATGAATTTGACGTTGTAGTAATAGGAGGCGGGCACGCGGGTATAGAGGCCGCTCTTGCCTCCGCAAGAATGGGAGCAAAGACCGCAATGTTTGTCTTGAATGCGGACACAATAGGCCAGATGTCCTGTAATCCTGCGATAGGCGGAATAGCTAAGGGAATCGTGGTCAGGGAAATAGATGCCCTTGGCGGGGAGATGGGAAAAGCCATAGACAGAACAGGTATACAGTTCAAGATGTTGAACACGAGAAAAGGAAAAGCGGTTCAGTCCCCGAGGGCTCAAGCGGATAAGAAGAGATACAGGGAGTATATGAAAAGGGTGTGCGAAAATCAGGAGAACCTTTATATAAAGCAGGAAGAGGTTGTGGACATTATAGTTAGAAACGGTAAGGTAGAGGCGGTAAGGACAAATCTCGGCGTTGAATACAAAACGAAGGCGGTTGTTGTTACTACGGGCACCTTCCTAAACGGCGTTATATACATCGGAGATAAGATGATTCCCGGAGGAAGACTGGGAGAACCCAGGAGCGAAGGACTTTCGGAGTTCTACAGAAGACACGGCTTTCCCCTGATGAGGTTCAAGACGGGAACCCCCGCAAGACTTGACAAGAGAACTATAGATTTCTCCTCACTTGAGATTGCTCCGGGAGATGACCCGCCTCCTAAGTTTTCTTTCTGGACCGAGCCGATAGGTTCATACTGGTTTGAACCCGGAAAACAGCAGGTCAACTGCTGGATAACTTACACGACTCCCAAGACGCACGAAATAATAAGGAAGAACCTTCACAGAACCGCCCTTTACGGCGGTTTAATTAAGGGAATAGGTCCGAGATACTGTCCATCAATAGAGGACAAGATAGTAAAGTTTCCCGATAAAGAAAGACACCAAATATTCTTAGAACCGGAAGGTCTTGACACGATAGAGATATATCCGAACGGTCTTTCTACTTCCCTTCCCGAAGAGGTTCAGTGGGAAATGTATCGCTCCATTCCCGGACTTGAAAACGTAATTCTCATAAGACCCGCTTACGCGATAGAATACGACGTCGTTCCTCCTACGGAGCTTTATCCTACCCTTGAAACTAAGAAGATTAGGGGATTGTTCCATGCGGGAAACTTTAACGGAACCACGGGATACGAAGAGGCAGCGGGACAGGGTATAGTTGCGGGAATAAACGCAGCGTTAAGAGCTTTCGGAAAGGAACCCATATACCTTAGACGGGATGAAAGTTATATCGGTGTTATGATAGATGACCTCACGACAAAAGGTGTAACGGAACCTTACAGGCTCTTTACATCACGTTCGGAATACAGACTTTATATAAGACAAGATAACGCTATACTCAGGCTTGCAAAGCTCGGAAGAGACCTGGGACTTCTTTCGGAGGAGCAGTATAAACTCGTCAAAGAACTTGAAAGGGAGATAGAGAAGTGGAAAGAGTTTTATAAAACCGAGAGGATAAGTATAGCAGTTGGAGGAGATACGAGAAGCTACAACATAGCAACCCTTATGACCATGAACTACACCCTTGAAGATGTAAAAGAAAAGTTCGGATACGAGATTCCCGAACATCCCTACGTAAAGGAAGAAGTTGAGATTCAACTCAAATACGAACCGTATATAGAGAGGGAAAGAAAGCTGAACGAAAAGTTAAAAAAGCTTGAAGATGTAAGAATTCCCGAAGATATAGACTACGACAAGATTCCCGGACTTACAAAGGAGGCAAGGGAAAAACTCAAAAAGTTCAAACCCATAACGGTAGGTCAGGCTGCAAGGATAGACGGGATAACGCCGGCGGCAATAACCGCACTTCTCGTTTACCTGGGGAAGCTTGATTGATGAATTTACTTGTCCTTTGGGATAATTTTATAAATGAAATAAGGAGCTTTTTCAAAGAAAAGGGATACATAGAGGTTTCAACTCCTATCCTTCTTGATTTTCCCAATCTTGACGCAAACGTTGAGCCCATTTCCCTTTACGTGAAGGAAAAAGAGATAAAAAGAAAATGGCTACAAACTTCACCCGAATACAGTATGAAGAAACTTCTTGCGAAGTATAAAAGGGATATATTTCAAATTGCAAAGGTTTTTAGAAACAACGAGTGGGGAAGGATTCACAGGGTAGAGTTTCATATGCTTGAGTGGTATGCAGTAGGATGCGACTACAGGTATTTAATAGAGGAGATAAAACAGCTCCTTAGGAGAATTTTCGGATTTAAACGTTTTGAAATCGTAAGTCTTGAAGAGGCGTTCAGAAAAAGATTCAAATCTCCATTACCGAGAGACGAAAAGGGTTTAAAGGAGATTCTAAGAAGAGAAGGTATAAACTTTGAGGAAGAAGAAGATTGGGAAACACTTTTTTACAGGGCTTTTATAGAGGTTGAGAGAAATCTCGGGAAGAGTGTTCCCGCCTTTTTAATAAACTTTCCCGAAAGGTTATCCGCCCTTGCAAAGGTTAAAAACGGATATGCGGAAAGGTTTGAGCTGTTCATAAAAGGTATTGAAGTTGCAAACGGGTGGAGCGAAGAAACAAATCCCGAAGAAATAAAAAGGAGACTTCTCAAAGAATCAGAGAAGAGAAATCTTCCTATAGATGAAGAGTTTATAAAAGTCCATAAGGATATGCCCGAGTGTGCGGGGTGCTCCATAGGTCTTGACAGGCTGTTTATGCTATGGCTCGGAAAAGAGGAGCTTATAACCTTCTGAGTATCTTTAAGAGATAAAACATTGCGGTTTGAGTGGAGAGAAACCTGTTTCCGTTTCGTCCTGCTTTGAATATCTTCTTAATCAAGCTCACTTTATTCCCTGCGTATATACCTATATAGGTGAGTCCTTCGGGTTTTCTTTCTGTTCCCCCGGGCCCCGCTATACCGGTAATTGCTACCCCGCAATCGGTATTAAGTGCTTCCCTCAAACCCTGGAGCATCTCATAACAGGTTTCATAGGAAACCGCTCCGTATTTTTTTAGAGTTTCTTCCTTCACCTTTAGGTATCTTACCTTCATCTCGTTTGAGTAAACTACAAAACCCCCTATAAAGTAAGAAGAACTACCCGGAACGTTTACAATTCTCGCCGAAAGAAGTCCCGCGGTGCAGCTTTCCGTAGTAGAAAGGGTAAGCCCCTTTTCCTTTAAAACCCTTCCGAGAGTATACTCAATGGGTTCTTCTTCTTCCGAGTATACAAACTCTTTCAGAAGGTTAAATGCCTTTTCTTTATCAGTCTTCGTTGAAAGGATAACATCAATACCTTCAAGGGAACTTTTCAGTTCGTATTTAATGCCTTTTAGTTTTTCCCTTATTCCGCTTTCCTCAATACCGAAAGTTCTCAGGATAAACATGTTTAATATTTTGTTATGAAAGTTTTTGCGGTTGTCGGCCACCATAACGCGGGAAAGACCACACTCATAGAAAGATTAATCCCTAAGCTGAAAGAGAAAGGATACAATGTATGCTATATAAAGCACGACCCCAAGGGACACGGCGTTACGGACAAGGAAGGTTCGGATACACACAGAATATCTAAACTTGTTGAAAGGCTTGCGCTTATCTCCCCCGACAGGTTAACATACTGGGAAAGGAGGAGTTTTGAACCTATTGAGGTTGTAAAAAAGTTTTTCGGAGGATGCGATATAGTAATCCTTGAGGGGTTTAAGTGGTTTGATGAAATTCCGAAGATAGCAGTCGGAGAAGTTGACGCTAAAAACGTTGTTTTGAAAGTTGATAGAGAAACGCCTTTAGAGGATATTATTAAAGTAATAGAAAACTTGGAGGATATGGTATGAACGGAGGGTTCTGTCTACAGCACAGAGAACTATGTCCCGCATGCAAAAGGATAGCCCTCAGGGTTTGTGAGTATATGGAGCCTTATCCCAGGGTTGAGGCGGTTTGTGAATGTTGCGGATACAGAGCTTATGACGTCCCGATGAAGCTTGATAAGGAAACCGTTTACAGAATTCTTGATAAGCTTTCTACGAAAGAAATCGGTGCGGTTTGTATAGACGATAGATGCGGTTCAAAAGATGTTATAAAACTGCTAAGAGAGGGAACCTATGCGGAATTCAGATGTCTTGACTGCGGAGCGGAGTGGAATTCTTACGAGGTTAAGGAAGCAATAAAAAAAGTAAAGAGGGTTCTTAACTACCTACAGGACGGAAACAGATTAATGGATATCCTGAAAGCTCAGGAGGGTGAATGTCCCCTCTGCGGTTGGGATATAGGACATATGCACGAAGGCTATCTTGTTGAGATTCAATGTTTTGTCTGCGGATATCACAACGAGTATAAGGAAGAGTTTCCTAAAGAACTTCCTCCCGAAGATGCCTGTCCCCAGTTTGAGAAGGCGGAAGAGACAGGTTAAGAACCGCAGAGAATTTTTCTTACAAAATCAAGGTCTTCCTTGTAAGTAATTTTCACGTTCCAATAGCTTCCCTCAACTACACCCACCTTATACCCGTATCTCTCAAGGAGTGAAGCATCATCCGTTCCGACAAATCCCTCAGCCCTCGCCCTCATATGACACTCAAGGAGAACTTCCCTCCTGAATGCTTGAGGTGTCTGAGCATGCCATATCAGGGAACGATTCAACGTTTTTATCACCTTACCCTCAACAACTTCCTTGAGCGTATCCCTTGCAGGAGAGGCGACTATCTTACCGTCAAATTCTCCGAGATTCATAACCTCAAGGAATAATCTCCTTTCCGCAAGGGGGCGAGCTGCATCGTGTATTACAACTATGTCCCCTTTTGCCTTCAAAAGTGCATTAAATACAGACTCCTGTCTTTCCCTGCCTCCGGTTACCTTTTTAACCTTAGGGTGAACGTTAACACGGTTTATGTAATCTTGCGGAAGAACAAGTATTACTTCCTCAAATATATCAATTACTTTCTCAAGGGAATACATAAAGAGGGGTTTTCCGCAAATATCCGCAAACTGCTTTCTGAAGCCTATCCTTTTACCCTCTCCCGCTGCGAGTATTATTACCGTATTCATAAAAAGTTATATTAAGAGAAGGCACGAAGAAGATAGTTTATTACAACCTCCGGATAAAGACCGAAGAATATTACAAAAAACGCGGATATAAGAATGGTGAAAGCCTCTCCTGCGGAAACTTCCGCCTTACCGAACTTTTCCGAACCCTCTTGAAGGAACATATAAACAATTACCTTCAGGTAATAACCCGCTGATATAAGGCTGGCTATCGCAAAAAGTATACCCAAGAATATATATTTAGCCTTCATAAGGCCGAAGAATATTCCGAGTTTTCCGAGAAAGATTGCTGCGGGAGGTATACCTATTAATGCAAATAGGAAGAAGGAAAGCATTAGGGCAAGAACGGGATTTTCCCTTCCGAGACCTTGAAAATCCAAAAAGTGGTGAGTCCAGCCTTCTTTTTTCTCAAGAACGGATAGAACCGAGAAAGCTCCGAGCGTAGCAAGTGCATAAACGAAAACGTAAAAGAGAAGAGCTGTAAACATATGTTTATCAACATTCGTTAATGCCGTAAGGAAGTATCCTGCGTGAGCTATAGAGGAGTAGGCGAGAAGTCTCTTTACCGATTTTTGAGCGTAAGCTACTATGTTTCCGTAAAACATTGAAAGAACAGCAAGAACCATTACGATATACTTCCAGTCCGCAAAGTAAGAAAACACACCGATGGTGAGTTTAACAAACAGGAAATACATTGCTATCTTGGGAACCGTTGAAAGGTAGGCGGTCGTGGGTGTCGGTGCTCCCTCGTATGCATCGGGAGTCCAGAAATGAAACGGAACGGAAGAAACCTTTAGAGCCAGAGCGGAGATTATAAGAAGAACACCCAGGGCAAATAATGTATTTTCACCCTGAACGGGGGATAACCTGAGGCTTCCTGTAGAGCCGTAAACAAGAGCTGAACCGAGGGCATACATGGAAGTTCCGGTAGTCCCTATAACGAGATATTTAAAAGCTCCTTCCTTTGATAGGTATTCTCTTCTGAACAGTCCGACAAGAATATACATCGTTATGGACGCCAGCTCAAGACCGGTGAATATAATTGCAAGATTGTCAGAAGAAAGCATAACCATAAGCCCGAGAGTGGCTATAAGGTAGAGATAAGGAAGCTCCCCGTAAACGGAATCCTTCTTTGAGAAGTAATCGTAAGAAGAAAGAAGGACAAGTCCGGTAACGGCAAGAATAAACAGCTTACCTATTAAGGTGAGTAAGTCTACAGAAAACCCGCCGAAAAATACGGAAGCGGGATACTTTACGAAGAATACCGAGTATCCCGCAAGAACAACAAATATAAAGGCAAGAACGCTTAAGAACTTATAATGTTTCTTTTCAAGGAACAGCTCAAGGATAAACACGGTGAGTATACCTAAGGAAAGTATGAGCTCGGGGAGCACGGCATTCCAGTTCAAGGCTTAACCTCCGAAAACGAGTTTAGAGGTATGTTCAACTATCTTCACAAAGGGATAGGGATACACTCCCATTATTAGGGCAAGGGCTATTATGAGCGCAAAAGGTATGGCATGATGAAGCTCAAGGTCTTTAAGCTTTTGCCATTTTTCCTTCCTTTCCTCGGGGATGGTATCCTCTTCAAGCATAACCTTTTTGAACATATACAGGGAGTATGCGGCTCCGAGAACCATACCTATCCCTGCTACAAAAGCCCATATGGGATGTTTTCCGAAAGTCCCGAGAAGAATGAGGAATTCGGAGACAAAGCTTGCAAATCCCGGGAAGGCTATTCCTACAAGAACCGAAAGGAAGAATGCAAAGGTAAAGTAAGGAATGTATCTTGCGAGACCGCCGAGGTCATCCATATGGTAGGAGTGTATCCTGTCGTATATGAATCCCGCACCTAAGAATAGAGCCGCGGAAGAAAGACCGTGTGCAATCATAAGGTAGATAGCCCCGTTTAAAGCGTCCGTGTTCATGGCAAATGTCCCGAGTGTAACGAGTCCCATATGGGATATGGAAGAGTAAGCTATTAGCCTTTTCATATGAGTCTGAGCTATTGCCATCATTGCGGCATATATAACCGCCACAACGCTCAGCGTAAATATGAGGGGTATGTAATACTTTGAAGCTTCGGGGAAGAAGGGAAGGGAAAACCTTACGAAACCGTATGTTCCCATTTTCAGAAGAACACCCGCGAGGATTACGGAGCCTGCGGTAGGAGCTTCAACGTGGGCGTCGGGAAGCCACGTGTGGAAAGGCCACATGGGTATCTTTACCGCGAAACCGAGACCGAAGAGAAGGAAAGCTATCAACTCAAGCCAGAGGGGGTAATCAAGCCTCAGATGAAAGAAGTAGTCAAAGGATATTTTTCCCGTTTCAAAGTATCCGTAAACGAGTATGGAAGCTATTCCCAGAAGAAGGAAGAGTGAACCGAAGAAAGTATATAAGAAGAACTTGTTAGCGGCGTAAACCTTTCTGTCGTGTCCCCAAAATCCTATGATGAAATACATGGGGATAAGCATCCCTTCCCAGAAGAGGTAAAAGAGGAAAAGGTCAAGCGCCGCAAAAACACCTATACAGGCGGTCTCAAGTGCGAGGAAAAGCGCAAAGTATAAAACGGGTCTGTCCTCTATCTTCCAAGACCATATGTATGCTGCAAGAAAGAGGAGGGAGGTCATAAGTATGAGGGATATCGCCATTCCGTCAACACCGACGTGGTAACCTATTCCGAGGGTTTTTATCCACGGGATATAGGTTTCAAACTGAAAACCCGGTTTTTCAAAGTCAAAAGCAAGGAATAAAACCAGAGATATTACCGCAACAACACCGCCTATAACGATTGAACCGATTTTTGCAAAAAGCTCGTTTCTTATTACGGCTACAAGCAGTGCGCCTACAAGAGGCAGGAATATGGCAACATTCAAGAGCGTTTCCATCACATCCCTCCTTTAAGGATTATCCCGAGGAGTATAAGAACGAGTATAGTTAATCCCGCTCCCAAGCCAACAGCATACCAGTTAAGCTTACCCACCTGAATAAGCTTAAGAACACCCGATGAAAGCTGAACTACGGTATATGTTCCGTTAACTATACCGTCTATAAACAGCCTTTCAAAGGAGGTATAGAGAACCTTTGAATATTCATGGTATCCTTTGGCAATTATGTTGTGATAAAGCTTTTCTGTAAAGAACTGCTCCTTAAAGGTGGTGTGAATAAACTTC
>CAYRMG010000034.1:0-13248 GCA_964425585.1 uncultured Aquifex sp.
CTCCTATCTTCCTCCCGAATATCAGTATCACCAAAAACGCTATGAGAGGTGTGAAAATCACTCCCAGTTCTATCATTTTTCAATCCCTCAACTGAGAGATTTCATGTGAAGCTTCATAGCCTTTTAGCCTGAATATGGAGACTATAAGACCCAAGCCTACCGCAACTTCCGCAGCGGCAACAGTTAAAACAAAAAAGGCAAAAATCTGCCCGTCCACCTTTCCGAGGGCTTTATCAACCGCAACAAGAGCCAGATTAATACCGTTGAGCATAAGCTCCGTGCTTACTAAAATGGTTATTAAGTTTTTCCTAACTATAACACCCAGAAGGCCTATCAGGAATAAAGCGATGCTTAAGATTATATAAGCCTTGATTATATCCATACGCCCCACCTCATTCACTCTTCCTTTCTTCCAAGAAGTATAGCACCTATCATGGCAACAAGCAGGATAACGGAAGCAACTTCAAAGGGAAAAAGGTAGCTCGTAAAAAGTATCTTACCAATCTCTTTTACATTGTCTTTAACAACTCCGACCGGTTCTGCGAGTTTTCCCTTAACAACCATGTAGCTCATAGCAACGAAGAGAATAAGGAGAACGGGAGAAGCGGTTAAAAGTTCCGTCTTGTAGAATCCCTCAAATCTTTTTATCTTTTCCCACGGAATTGTTGTTATAACGAGAACGTAAAATACCACTATGGCAACCGCGTAAATGATTAGCTGAAGACCTGCGAGCAGTTCCGCTCCCAGGGAAAGGAAAAGCCCGGCCATTGCAAGAAGTGAAGAGAGGAAAAAGAGAATAACGTGAATCGGACTTTTTACGAATACCACACCCAGTGCGGAAACAATTAACCAGGCTCCCAGAACGGTGAATACTATCCACTCCACTCTATCTTCCCCCAAAGTTTTTCCCTTTCCTTATCATTAGGCCATATTCTATCGGGCTCATCACCTCTTCTTTGTTTAAAGTCTATGGCAAACCTTTCAAGGTCGTCCATACGGAGAACCTCATTTCTCCTTGAGTATCCCGCGAGCTCAAAAATGTCGGTCATTGTAAGACAACCGACGGGACAAGCATCAACACACAGACCGCAGAAAAGACAGTTAAGAAGATTCATATCAAACCTTACAACCTTCTTTTTTCCGTTGGGAAGCTGAACAGCTTCTATCCTGAACAGTGTGGGCATAGGACACGCAGTCTGACACATATAACAGGCTACACACCTGCTTTTAGCCTTTTCGTAGGACATAAATTTCTCTATAGCTTTTAAGGAATCGGGTTCCGTTCCGTCCCAAACGTAATGTCCGTGTGCTCCTCTGAAACGCTTGGGAGGGGTGAGCTTCTCTTTCGGATACTCTGTGGTTATCGGCCTTCTGAGAAGATTCTTTAAAGTAACCGAAAGACCTTTGAGAAAGTCTATGAAAAATATAGCTTCAAGAATGTTAAGGTAATCCTTCCTGTTTAGCCTCTTTATCTTCATAACATCCCTCCTTTAAAAAGCGTAAACAAAAACCGCAGTAATTATTACGTTGAGAATAGCTATAGGAAGCAATATCTTCCACGCTATTTCCGTAACGTCTTTAGCTTGAAATCTCGGAAGTGTCCAGTGAAGCCAAAGGGTAAAGAATACAAGGGCAAATGTTTTAAATACAAACCAGAAATACGGAGATAGGGGACCAAGAATCTGGGGACCGTCCCATCCGCCGAAGAAGAGAACAACCGCTATGGCGGAAAGTGCTATTACGTTTATATACCACTCCGCAAGGGGGAAGGCACCGAACTTCATCCCACCGTATTCAACGTTATAACCCGTAACGAGCTCCGCTTCCGCCTCTTGTATATCAAAGGGAACCCTACCGCTCTCCGCTAGCATACAGTAAAGGTAAAGTATAAAAGCAACCGGCTGGTAAACGATAAACCAAACACCTTTTTGTATTTGTGCCTCAACTATACCCACGGTGCTGAGCGTTCCCGCAAGGAGTATAACACCCAAGACGGAAAAACCGAGAACAACCTCATAGGCTATAACAACCGCAGCCTTTCTGAGAGAACCTATGAAGGCATACTTTGAGTTGGAAGCCCATCCCGAGAATATGGTTCCGTAAACGGATAGAGAACCGAAGGCAAAGGCAAGAAGCAAAGCTATATTTACATCCGCTATTATAGGCTCAACGTAAGTGTTACCTATCCTGAAGCCCGGCCCCCAGGGAACCACCGCGAGGAGAAGTATTGAAGGAACGAGAGCCATTATAATGGCCATGTAGTAAACGGGTTTGTCCGCTCCCCGTGGAATAATTGTCTCTTTTGTTGCGAGCTTTATAGCATCCGCTATGGGTTGGAGAAGACCGAAAGGTCCGACCACCGTAGGCCCGAGCCTGTTCTGTATGTGTCCCGCAAGTTTTCTCTCAAACCACGTCAGATAAGCCCCCACACCTAAGGCTATCAGGAAAACGGTAAGAACTTTTAGAAACATAAGAGCAATAGAAAGGATATATCCTTCCATACCGCCCTCCTAACGGTCCGTTTCACCTACAACGGGGTCAAGGCTTCCCAAAAGTGCTATGGCGTCCGCTATTGTCCTTCCCTGTATGAGCTTCGGGAATATTGATAGATTATAAAGTGCCCCCGAGCGTATCCTGAGCCTGTAGGGATTCCCTCCTCCCTTTGAGTAAATATAAAATCCGAGTTCACCCCTCGGGTTCTCGCCGCTGAAGTAAACTTCACCCGGAGGTGCGTTTTCCCCGTGAACAACTACCCTGAAGGACTTTACCATGCTCTCAAGGTCGTGGAAAACGTCCTCCTTCGGAGGAATAACCGCGGGATGTTCTTTGTTGAGATAAGGGGCATCCTTTGGTAATTTTTCAAGCTTTTTGACGCATTGCTCTATTATCCTTACGCTCTGCGCCATTTCTTCCATTCTCACGAGATACCTGTCGTATACGTCCCCCACTTCCCCGACCGGTATGTCAAAGTCAACCTCATCGTAGGCCGCATAAGGCTGGAGTTTTCTGAGGTCATAGGGAACACCCGAGCCCCTTGCTACGGGTCCCGATAGTCCGTATTTATGCACGTCATCTCTCGTAATAATTCCCACTTCCTTAGTTCTTCTCAACCATATTCTGTTCCTTGTAAGTAGTGTATGATACTCTTTTAACCTTTGAGGGAAGTCTTTTATAAAATGCTTTACAACATCAAGGGTTCCCTCCGCAAGGTCATAGTGAACACCGCCTATTCTGAGAAAGCAGGAGGTAAGTCTGTATCCCGCATTCCCCTCTATTATGTCCATTATCTTTTCTCTTTCCCTGAAGGCATAAAGGAATACGGTAAGGGCTCCGAGGTCAAGGGCTCCCGTTCCGAGCCAAAGAAGGTGGGAGTTAATCCTTTGGAGTTCCGCAAACATAGTTCTTATATATCTTGCCTTTTCGGGAACTTCTACTCCGAGGAGTCTCTCAACAGCCTCAACGTATGCAAGCTCATTGCATATGGCGGATATATAATCCATTCTGTCGGTGTAGGGTATGAACTGGAAGTAATGGAGATTTTCTGCAAGCTTTTCCATGCCCCTGTGAAGCTGTCCG
This sequence comes from uncultured Aquifex sp., assembly GCA_964425585.1. GTDB lineage: Bacteria > Aquificota > Aquificia > Aquificales > Aquificaceae > Aquifex. The sequence goes on from CAYRMG010000034.1 coordinate 3,577, forward strand.
AGTATCACATCACTTTGGACGACCTTTTCACCTTCCAGGTCAAATAAAAACCATATGGTTCCGTGGGTTCCGGGGTGAAGGGGACCCCAGTTAAGAACCAGTTCCGCTTTTTTCTTAAGCCTTGCCTTTTCGGTTCTCTCAAGGTCTTCAAGGGTTGGTAATTTTGTATGAACAAGCTCAAAGTCGTGGGAAGGAGGGTCCGTCCTTCCGTGCATAACTTCCGTAAGAGAAGGGAGCTCAACCTCCGGAATACCCTGAAGGGGGAAGTCCTTCCTGAGGGGAAAGTGCTCGTATCCCTCCCACATAAACATTCTTCTCAGGTTATCGTGTCCCTCAAAGACGACACCGAACATATCGTAGGCTTCTCTTTCCGCCCATTTTGCCCCGGGCCAGAGGTCTTCTACTGTAGGGAGTTTCCCGTTCTCCGCCCAGCACTTTACTATTACCCTTTCGTTTTCCTCGGGATTGTAAAGGATATAAATACCCTGGAAACGCTTCGGGTGTTCGGGAAAATCTATACAGGTAAGGTCAACAAAGTGAAGAAATCTTTCTTTATCCCTTAGGTATTTAAGGAGGTCTTTGAGAGTGTTGTAATCGGTTTCAAAACCCCTTGTGTGTTCGGTTTCTATGAGCTTAACCCTTTCTTTGAACTCCTGCCTTACCCTCTCTACACTTGCGGTGTTAATCCATTTCATAATCCGGCCTCACACCTTAAGCTCTCTGGGAACAAATATACCCTCTTTCTCTATTTCCCTGTTGAAGTCCGCAAAGAGCTTATCATACTTCGTTATACCCTGTTCTTTTATCTTCTTCTGAAGCTGGAGTATTCCGTATATAAGTCCCTGAGGTGTAGGGGGACATCCAGGTATGTAAACGTCAACGGGTATGATACGGTCAACACCCTGCAGGGTTGAGTATGTAGGGAATGGTCCTCCTGCGGAAGCGCATCCTCCCATGGATATACACCATTTTGGGTCCGGCATTTGGTCCCATATGAGCTTTAGCATCGGAGCAACTTTATTAACAACCGTTCCCGCAACTATGAGAACATCCGCCTGTCTGGGAGAAGCTCTGAATATAACACCGAGCCTGTCAAGGTCAAAACGGGACGCGGCGGTGTGCATCATTTCTATAGCACAACAAGCCAAACCTATGGTGACAGGCCAAAGGGCATTCCTCCTTCCCCACCTGAGAATCTCCTCTACCGTTGTAGTCACAAATCCGTTAGAATTTATAGCAACCATGGCACTTACCTCCTACATCTCCCAGTTTAATGCACCTTTACGCCAGGCGTATATAAAACCTAATGTAAGTATACCCACAAATACAATGACTTCTATTAAACCGTAAATCCCTATATCCCTGAACACCACCGCCCACGGGAAAAGGTAAGCGGCTTCTATGTCAAAGAGTATTAAGAGGAGTCCGAGAAGATAATAACCTTGTTTGAAGGTTCCTCTGGCCTCCTTATCGTATAGGGGAACACCGCACTCGTAAGGGTAATCCTCAAGAGGGTCCCGTTTCCTAATACCGAGTATATCGTTTACAACCGCCTGTCCCAAAGCTATTGCGAGGGCTACGATAAAAGCAATACCGAGAGCGATATACTCCATGCGTTCCCTCCGAAGAAAAAGGTATCTAAAGATATACCAGCGTTTTAATTTTCTGTCAACTTTATCACTCGGTTATAATCAATAAGCATGAATATGTATACAGACGGAGAAAGAATTTTCTTAGCAAAGGATTACAGGGTGGAGGGATTTAGTAAAAAAGCCCTCCTTGAAAACGGTGAGAAAAAGGTAGTGTGGCAATCCGCTAAACTTTCGGAAACACCCGTTCTTCTTACTAACACCCGTTTTTACCTTTTCGGAGCGGGGAAAACCTATCTTACGAGAATGAACAGAAAAACGGGAGAGACCCAAGAGATAGACGTTGAGAAAGAGATAATAGACCTTACATCGGACCTGAGGGATGTTTACTTCATAACCCACGAAGGTATATATAAGCTTGATGCTGAAAGGTTTGAAAAGGCGAAGATAGAGAGGCTTCCCGTATCGGATATGCTTGAAAAGCCTTTGAGAACCCTTGACATAATAGGGGATTACCTTTACGTGGGTGCGGGAAACTGGCTTTACAAGATTAAAAAAAGCGGGGGAAAGGAAGGGGAAAAAGCCCTTGTTGATATAAGGAAAGTTCTTGCGGATTACGAGGGACCAGTTGCGATTACGGAGGACAAGGTTCTTTATCTCACGGACGATATGGAAGTTCTCTCCAATGGATTCTTTGAGGGCGAATTTATAAAAGGGGAACACGGGGCATACCATACTTACATCCTTACATCAACCCACTTTAGCGTATTCGGAAGGACAGGTGAGAGGATAGCTCACGTTGAGTATCAGCATTACGCTACATTCACCGAAGGTTTAAATCACATTTACTACTACGATGAGAAGGAAGGAGACCTTACATACGCTTTCAAGAGAGATTTATTGGGGGACGACTTTATAAACATAGACCTGGTTGACACCCTTGCTCTGGTATTTGCAAGTCTTATCGCGGTTGAAGAAGCGGGAAACAGGGTAAGGCTGAAGGAAAAGAGGGGCTTCATAGACGTTAATGTAAACCATAAACATATTGATATGGAAAAGGTATTCCTCAAGCTTTCAAAATACTTCCCCGAAGTGTTCTACCTTTACAAGAACCCCGGCTATTACGATGAGATAGATAACTTCGCCGAAAGATTTGAGCTGTTTATAAAGGAGGGCGATGAGATAAGGTTAAATAATGCTCTCCTTGAGCGATTCTCCCAAATAAGGAAAGATTTCAATACATTTAAGGAGAATATAGTGAGGGATATCCTGTCCCTTGCCCCCTGATTCTAAAGCTCTTCTATTGTGAAGTTATCGTTTGTGTAGATACATATCTCGGAAGCTATCTTCAGGGCTTTCTCCACTATTTCCCTCGCTTCCATATCGGTATTCCTGTAGAGTGCCAAGGCTGCAGCCTTTGCGTAATTTCCTCCCGAGCCTATTGCGAGGACGGGTTCATCGGGTTCTATTACATCCCCGTTTCCCGATATTAGGAGCATCCTTTCCCTGTCCGCGGCAAGAAGAAGAGCTTCAAGCCTTCTGAGGTATTTATCCATTCTCCACTCCTTTGCAAGCTCAACGGAAGCCTTTATAAGGTTTCCCCTGAATTCCTCAAGCTTCGCCTCCAGCCTTTCCATCAAAGCAAGCCCGTCCGCGGCGCTCCCGGCAAATCCGACGAGAACCTGATTCTTATACAGCTTCCTTATCTTTCTTGCACTGTGTTTTAAAATCGCATCACCGAAGGTAACCTGACCGTCCCCGCCCATAACGGTTTTTCCGTTTTTTCTTACCGCAAGTATAGTCGTAGCTTTCTTCTCCATAAGCTTAAATTCTATTTAAAATATTTATCCCATGCCCCTCCTTTTTAAGAAAATAAAGGATTTGAGGAACTTTCTTAAGAGTAAAAAATGTGAAGGAAAGGAAATAGGTTTTGTCCCAACGATGGGCTACCTCCACGAGGGACACAAAGCATTAATAAGGCTTGCGAGAATGCAGAATGATATAGTGGTTGTAAGCGTATTCGTAAACCCGACTCAATTCGGAGAGGGAGAGGATTACGACAGATATCCGAGGGATTTGGAAAGGGATTTATCAATATGTGAAGAAGAAGGCGTTGATGTAGTTTTTGCTCCCGATGTTAGGGAAATGTATCCCGAGGGATACAGAACAAAGGTGTGCGTGGGCGAGCTGGGGAATATATTGGAAGGTGCCTTCAGACCGGGACACTTTAACGGTGTTGCTACAATTGTCGTAAAGCTCTTTAACATAGTCCAGCCGGACAGAGCTTACTTCGGAGAAAAGGACTACCAACAGCTCAAGATAATAGAAGAGGTCGTGGAAGATTTGAACATACCGGTTGAGATAGTTCCCGTCCCCGTAGTAAGGGAAAAAGATGGACTAGCCTACAGCTCACGGAATGTGTATCTCTCTCCCGAAGAGAGGGAATCCGCTCTATCTATATACAAATCCTTCCTGCTCGCCCAGAAAATGATTAAAGCGGGGGAAAGGGATGCAAAGAGGATAAAGGAAGCAATAAGGAAGTTTATAAGCAAACACCCCCACGTGAAGGCTATTGATTACGTTGAGATAACGGATGAGAATCTAAAGCCGAAAGAAAGGGTTGAGAAAGGAGACAGGATACTGGTTGCGGTAAGGGTTGGGAATGCGAGATTGATAGATAACTGGAAGGTTGAGGTGTGAGGAAGATTCTCTTTATGGGAACTCCACAGTTTGCGGTTCCGAGCCTAAAGGAACTTGCGAAGAACTTTGAGATAATCGGTGTAATAGCTCAACCGGATAGACCCGCAGGAAGGGGAAAGAAAATAAAGCCTCCTCCCACCAAGGTGGTAGCCAAAGAACTGGGGATTCCCGTCTACCAACCCTATAGCAAAAAGGAGCTTACCGAAATTACAAGAACCTTGAGGCCTGAATGCATAGTCGTGGTTGCATACGGAATGATTCTTCCGAAGGAAGTTCTTGACATACCTCCCTTTAAGGTAATCAATCTTCACGCTTCTCTTTTGCCGAAATACAGGGGAGCCGCTCCCATTCAAAGGGCAATAATGGCGGGAGAAAGGGAGACGGGCAACACGGTAATGCTGGTAAATGAAGAGATGGATGCGGGAGACATTTTATCCCAAGAAAAAGTAAAAATAGAAGATGAGGATAATCTATTAACCCTTTCGGAGAAGCTGGCAAATAAAGGGGCTAAGCTACTCGTAAATACCTTAAAAGCATGGTTTGAAGGAAAGATAAGTCCGGTGCCCCAAAACCACGAAATGGCAACTTATGCCCCTCCCATTCGGAAAGAGGAGTTCAGGATTTGCTGGAAAGCTCCCGCAGAAAGTGTAAGGGATAGAATCAGGGGGCTCTATCCGAACGCCTACACGTTTTTCAGGGGTGAGAGGCTTAAAATTCTTAAGGCGAGAGTGGTTGATATTAACGGTTATCCGGGAGAAATTCAGGACAAAAAAAGGTTTATCGTTGCATGCGGGGAAAAAAGTCTTGAGATACTTGAATTAATCTCACCGAAAGGTAAAAAAATGAGCGGTGAAGATTTCATTAAGGGTTATAAGCCGAAGCTTTATGAGACCTTGGGCTCACAACCGCAATGAGGGCAAACCTTTGCCTTCCTCGGTATTATCATGCAACAAAGGGGACATATCTTTCTTCCGGTAAGGAAAAGGAAAGGGGAAGTTGTTGAAAGAACTTTTCCGCAATAATAAATAAAGAGAACCAGGAAAATAACACCCCACGCCTTTAGAAGTTCAAGCTTATCCATACCGTATTTTAGCCAGAAGTACGTAGCGGACAGGGAAGAAACCCAGAAGGAAAACCTTTTAGGCAGGAATACGGAGGCTATTATGTATAAGAGGGCAAACCAGATAAAGAAAACAACAACGGGCTCTTTAATTATCCTTAATACCTCTTGATTCATTTAAAAAAAGTATAGAAAGAAGAAAGGGGGTTAATCAACGGGTTTTGCCTCTACCTCTCCTTCTCCTCCTTCATCTTTCTTTTCTGAGGTTTTACCCGCTTCACCGTATAGGGTTGTTCCGAGTTTGGATGATACCTGGAGAACCCTTTCCGTAATTCTCTTCACTTCGTTTATATCGGTTGCGGTTTCTATAGTTTTCTTAGCTTCCTCAATAACCTTTTCAGCTTCTTGTTTTACATCGGAGGGAACCTTATCCCCTGCCTCTTTTAGCGTTTTCTCAAGCTGGTAGACAAGGTGGTCAAGCTGATTCTTAGCCTCTATAAGTTCTTTCTTTTTCCTGTCCTCTTCCGCGTGTTCTTCCGCCTCTTTTATTATTCTTTCTATCTCTTCGGGTGTAAGTCCGGAGGATATTTCAACCCTAACCGATTGTTCCTTACCCGTTCCCAAATCCTTTGCGGTTACGTGGAGTATTCCGTCCGCGTCTATATCAAAGCATACCTCTATTTTCGGAACACCTCTCGGTGCGGGAGGAATTCCCGTAAGATAAAACTTAGCGAGGGATTTGTTGTCCTTTGCAAGGGGTCTTTCTCCTTGGAGAACGTGTATCTCAACCTCCGTCTGGTAGTCGTGGGCTGTGGTGAATACTTCACACTTCCTGACGGGTATGGGTGTGTTCCTCGGTATAAGAACGGTCATAACACCTCCGTAGGTTTCAACACCGAGGGAAAGAGGTGTCACATCTACAAGAACTATTTCCTTAACTTCTCCCGCAAGAACACCCGCCTGTATTGCCGCTCCCATTGCGACAACTTCATCGGGGTTTAATCCTTTGTGAGGCTCTTTTCCGAAGAACTCTTTAATTCTTTGCTGGACGAGGGGTATTCTCGTTGAACCGCCGACGAGAACAACTTCATCTATATCCGAGGGTTTGAGCTTTGCATCTTCAAGTGCCTGTTTAACTATATCTATAGTTCTATCTATAAGGTCTTTTATCATTTCTTCAAGTCTTGCCCTTGTTAGCTTTTTCTGGAGGTGCAGGGGCTGGTTTGTATTAGGGTCAATTGTTATGAAAGGCAGATTTATCTCCGTTTCCATCTTAAAGGAAAGCTCCTTCTTGGCCTGTTCCGCCGCCTCTTTTAACCTCTGGAGTGCGGTTCTGTCCTGCCTGAGGTCTATTCCGTGTTCCTTTTTAAATTCTTCTATGAGCCATTCCATTATCCTCTCGTCTATGTTTGCTCCGCCGAGGTGTGTGTCCCCTGCGGTAGCCTTTACTTCTATAACGCCTTCTCCTCCTTCAAGTATAGAAACGTCAAAGGTTCCCCCTCCGAAGTCGTATACGAGAATTCTTACGTTCTCTTTTTTATGTAGCCCGTAGGCCATTGCCGCTGCGGTCGGTTCGTTCAGTATTCTTACCACCTCAAGACCCGCTATCTTTCCCGCATCCTTTGTTGCCTGCCTTTGCCTTTCATTAAAGTATGCGGGAACGGTTATTACAGCCTTCTTAACAGGTTCACCTAAAAAGGCTTCCGCAGCTTCCTTTAACTTTCTAAGAACGTGGGCTCCTACTTCTTCGGGTCTTACAAGCTTTCCGGCATTGGGTATATCAAATGCGGCATCACCCTTCTCGTCGGGAACCACCTTGTAAGAAACCCTTTTTGCTTCCTCTTTTACCTCTTCAAACTTTCTACCTATGAATCTTTTGCTTTCGTATACGGTGTTTTCGGGGTCAAGTATAGCCCTTCTCTTTGCGGGGTCTCCTACAAGAACCTCCTTTTCTTTTGTCCAGGAAACAACCGAAGGTGTAAGTCTTGAACCCTCCTGGTTTTGAATTACTACCGCTTCATCTCCCATCATAACTGCCACGACCGAGTTTGTCGTTCCGAGGTCTATACCGATTATTTTTTCTTTCTTTTCTGCCATTTTATCACCTCCTTTTTTCCTTCTTTTATTATAAAAATTTAGTAAATTTATGTCAAGTTTTGTATGACTAATATTATTAAGGATTTAAAAAGGCAAAAAAAATATAAAGGGGAAAATCTTAGAACTGAGGTCTGGGTGTGTCCTTTCTTGAAGGAGGCAGTTCGGGAACTTCTAAAGCGTGTTTTGGTATTCTTCCCGTAAGGGCTTTCAGGAATGCAACTATATCCTTAACCTGTTGGTCTGTGAGTTCCTTTCCGAGCTGGGTTTTTGCCATTATTCTCACCGCATCCTCTAAGCTCCATACGCTTCCGTCGTGGAAGTAGGGATATGTATGTTCTACGTTTCTGAGGGAAGGAACTTTAAATACAAACATATCCGCCTCGTTCTTTGTCACACCGAATCTACCGAAGTCTACCTTTATGGTGGGTTTATCCTTCAGAACATAGGGATAGGTTATCTTCCAGTAGTCAGTTATAGCTCCGAACTTTGCAAACATATGTCCGCCTACTCCTGCACCGTTATGACATCCCGCACATCCTACTTCTATGAACGTTTTGAGTCCTCTCTTTTCTTGTTCGGTAAGAGCGTCGGTATTTCCTTTGAGGAACTCATCAAACCTTGAGGGTGTTAAAAGGGTTCTTTCAAATGCTCCTATAGCCTTTCCTATGTTTTCGTATTTAACGGGGTCTTTCTCGTTAGGAAATGCCTTCTTGAAAAGTTCAACGTATTCGGGAATGGATTTTAGCGTCTTGATAGCGTTTTCCTTTGTGTTAGCCATTTCTATGGGGTTTACTATGGGGCCTAAAGCTTGTTCCTCAACATCTTTAGCCCTACCGTCCCAGAACTGGGCTATGTGTATTGCTGCGTTGTAAACGCTGGGTGCATTTCTTGGTCCGATAGCCCACCTGTGTCCTATAGATGTCGGGAGGTTGTCTACTCCGTATCTTGCAAGATTGTGGCATGTGTTACAGCTTATGAGTCCGCTCTTTGAGAGTCTGGGGTCGTGGTAAAGCATCTTTCCGAGCTTTACCTTTTCAGGAGTAATGGGATTCTCAGGATTTTCGGCTACCTTCGGAAGGGGTTTGAAATACTGCCTTGCCATTTCAAGGAGCTTCATATCTTCGGAGTTTCCTTTTTCACTTGCTCCGAGCCCCACGGTGCTAAAAAGTGCAAGTGCAAGGGCTAACTTTTTCATCTTTCTACCTCCTAATTGAGAATCATTATCTATTAAATATTATATCAAATTGCTCTAAACTCCATTTAATACTCTCTTCATAAGAAATAGGATCTCTCTTGCAAATAGCTTTTATACCTTCCTTTTCCGCTTCATCTTCCAAAACACCGCACACATTGGGTTTCCACATCATTCTGAGTTGGTCCCTTGAAAAAGGTGGAGGCTCAATAAATTTTTCAATTATATATGCGGGCAGATACATAAAACTCTTGGGAAGGGGAATCATTAAAACCTTTCTATTCCAATAGGCAAATATATCAGAAAGAAGTTCTTTAAAACTCAAAACCTTAGTTCCACAAAGCTCGTAAATCTTCCCGTTTGTTTCCCGATTCCTAAGAGCTTCTACGTAAGCACAGGCTACATCCCTCACATCCACAGGCTGGAAAGGATATCTCCCGAAGTCGGGAAGTGCCACAATCGGAACAATCCTTGTAATTTTGTTCATGTCGTAAAAGAGTTTCTGCTCGGGTCCCAGAATTATTGACGGCCTGAAAATTGTGTAGTTTAAACCTGAGTTTATAATCTCTTTTTCCGCCCATCTCTTTGTTTGGTGATACCAGGACGGTGCAAGGTCATGGGTTCCGAGAGCACTCATAAAAAGAAACTTTCCTACTCCGGCACTTTTTGATGCCTCAACAAGGTATTTTGTGTAGAGGTAGTGAACCTTAAAAAAGGTTATTCCCTTTGAGGGAAGCTCGTAAAGTATACCTATAAGGTGTATAACCGCATCGGGCTTCTCCCCATTTATTACCTCAAAAACTTCCCTTCTGTTGTCAAAATTAAGTTTTATTCCCCTTACGGAATCCCCGAAAAGGTTTTTTAGCTTTTTTAAGTTTCTTACACCCGCAACTACCTCATAGCCTTCCTCCAGAAGTCTTCTCGTTATATGCCTCCCTACGAATCCCGTTGAACCCGTTATAAATACCTTCATTTAATCCCTCCCGAAGAAGTTTTTTACCTCTTTTAAAATTTCCTCAAGGGAGTTCACATGT